>JAOPWI010000068.1 GCA_025965755.1 Frankiales bacterium
GGTCCGCGGGCCGGCATCGGGCGGATGGCCGTCGCGGAGCACCTGCGCGGCGGCGGGGTCGGCGCCGCGGTGCTGGGGCTGCTCGAGGCCACCGCGCAGGCCAACGGGTGGCCGGAGGTGGAGCTGCACGCCCAGGTGCAGGCGCGGCGCTTCTACGAGCGGCTCGGCTACACGGCGGTGGGCGAGGTCTACCTCGAGGCCGACATCGAGCACGTGACGATGCGCAAGCAGTGGAGCTAGCCCCCGTCAGCGGGTGTTCCATCCGTGCTGCACCGGGAAGACGCTGCGCGTGAGCGACCTGCACGAGGAGCTGGCCAAGCGGCTGACGGACCGGGGTTGGCGGCTGGCGACGGCCGAGTCGGTGACCGCCGGCCTGGTCGCCGACCAGGCGGCCCAGGCGCCGCAGGCCAGCGACTGGTTCCTCGGCGGCGTCGTCGCCTGGTCGCCCGAGGTCAAGCAGCGGCTGCTCCACGTGGCGCCCGGCCCGGTGATCAACCCGGAGACGGCCGCGCAGATGGCCCGCGGGGTGGCCGCCCTGCTGCACGCCGACGTCGCGGTGTCGACGACCGGCTGCGGCGGCCCGGACGAGCAGGAGGGCCAGCCGCCCGGCCGCGTCTGGCTCGGGGTGTACGTGGACGGTGACGTCACCACCCACCGGCTGGACCTGGACGGCGACCCCGAGGACGTGTGCACGGGGGCGGCCGAGAAGGCGCTGGAGCTGGTCGTGGCGGCCCTCGCCGGCTGAGCGGGGGCGCGTCGCGCACCGCTTCTGTCGGAGCCCCGTGCCAGGATCGTGGGGCGGTCGAGCCCCGAGCCTCGGTGGGCGAGACTTTGCACAGCACGGCCCGTCTTCCCCTCGGACCGACGCTCCCCCTCTGGCGTACCCGTAGGAGACCTGTGAGCACCCCCAGCCGTGGCGGCGGCGACTCGTTCGTGCACCTGCACGTGCACACCGAGTACTCCATGCTCGACGGCGCCGCACGCCTCGACGACCTGTTCGCCAAGGCCGTCGAGCTCGGCATGCCGGCGCTGGCCATGACCGACCACGGCAACGTCTTCGGCGCCTTTGACTTCTGGAAGAAGGCCAACGCCGCCGGCATCAAGCCGATCATCGGGACCGAGGCCTACCTCGCGCCCGGCAGCCGCTTCGACAAGACCCGGCACCGCTGGGGCGTCGGCGGCGAGGACGACGTCTCGGGCGGCGGCGCGTACACCCACATGACGATGCTCTCGACGAGCACCAAGGGCATGCATGCCCTGTTCAAGCTGTCGTCGCTGGCCTCGCTCGAGGGCTACTACTACAAGCCGCGCATGGACAAGGAGCTGCTCGCCGAGCACGCGGTCGACATGGTCGCCACCACCGGCTGCGCCTCGGGGGAGATCCAGACCTACCTGCGCATGGGCGAGTACGAGAAGGCCAAGCGCAGCGCCGGCGAGTTCGTCGACATCTTCGGCAAGGGCAACTTCTTCGCCGAGATCATGGATCACGGGCTCGAGATCGAGCGCCGCTCCATGAAGGACCTGCTGCGGCTGGCCAAGGACCTCGACCTGCCCCTGCTGGCCACCAACGACCTGCACTACACCCACGCCGAGGACGCCCGCGCCCACGAGGTGCTGCTCTGCGTGCAGTCCGGCAAGACGATGGCCGACCCCAACCGGTTCAAGTTCGACGCCCAGGACTTCTACCTCAAGACCCCGCAGGAGATGCGCCACCTGTGGCGCGAGCTGCCGGAGGCCTGCGACAACACGCTGCTGATCGCCGAGCGGTGCGAGGTGACCTTCAACGAGGGCGCCGACCTGATGCCGCGGGTGCCGGTGCCGGACGGCTACACCGAGGACACCTGGCTGCGCGAGCAGGTTCACGCCGGCCTGCGCGACCGGTTCGCGCCGCAGCCGGTGCCGGAGACCCACACGAGGCAGGCCGACTACGAGGTCGACGTCATCCTCAAGATGGGCTTTCCCGGCTACTTCCTCGTGACGGCCGACCTGTGCCGCTACGCCAAGGACAACGGCATCCGGGTGGGCCCGGGCCGCGGCTCGGCGGCCGGCTCGCTGGTGGCGTACGCACTGCGGATCACCGACCTGGACCCGATCAAGCACAAGCTGCTGTTCGAGCGGTTCCTGAACCCCGAGCGCGTCTCGATGCCCGACATCGACCTCGACTTCGACGAGCGCCGGCGCGGCGACATGATCCGCTACGCCACCGAGAAGTACGGCGAGGAGCGCGTCTCGCAGATCATCACCTACGGGACGATCAAGGCGAAGCAGGCCGTCAAGGACGCCTCCCGCGTGCTGGGCTACCCGTTCGCCACCGGCGACAAGATCACCAAAGCCATGCCCCCGGCGGTCATGGGCAAGGACATCCCGCTGGCCGGGATCTTCGACCCGACCCACAAGCGCTACGGCGAGGCGGTCGAGTTCCGCGCGCTCTACGACAGCGACCCCGACGCCAAGGCGGTCGTGGACACCGCCCGCGGGCTCGAGGGGCTCAAGCGGCAGTGGGGCGTCCACGCCGCCGGCGTGATCCTGTGCCGCGAGCCGCTGCTCGACGTCATCCCGATCCAGCGCCGGGAGCAGGACGGCGCGATCATCACCCAGTTCGACATGGGCGCGTGCGAGACGCTCGGCCTGCTCAAGATGGACTTCCTGGGCCTGCGCAACCTCACCGTCCTGGACGACTGCCTCAAGCACATCAAGAACAACCGCGGCGAGACCGTCGTGCTCGAGGACCTCGACGAGATGGTCCCGGACGCCAAGACCTACGAGCTGCTCTCACGCGGCGACACGCTCGGCGTCTTCCAGCTCGACGGCGGCCCGATGCGCGCGCTGCTCAGGTCCATGCAGCCGGACAGCTTCGAGACCATCTCCGCGGTGCTGGCCCTCTACCGGCCGGGCCCGATGGGCGCCAACGCCCACAACGACTACGCCGACCGCAAGACCGGCCGCAAGCCGATCGTGCCGATCCACGCCGAGCTCGAAGAGCCGCTCAAGGACATTCTGGGGGACACCTTCGGGTTGATCGTCTACCAGGAGCAGGTCATGGCGATCGCCCAGCACCTGGCCGGCTACACGCTCGGCGCCGCAGACCTGCTGCGCCGCGCCATGGGCAAGAAGAAGAAGGAGATCCTGGACAAGGAGTACGTCCCGTTCTCCGACGGGATGAAGGCCAACGGCTACTCCGACGGTGCGATCAAGACCCTGTGGGACATCCTCGTCCCGTTCTCGGACTACGCCTTCAACCGCGCCCACACCGCCGGCTACGGGCTCGTCTCGTTCTGGACGGCCTATCTCAAGGCCAACTATCCGGCGGAGTACATGGCGGCGCTGCTCACCAGCGTGCGCGACGACAAGGACAAGAGCGCGCTCTACCTGGCCGAGTGCCGGCGCATGGGCATCAAGGTGCTGCCGCCCGACGTCAACGACTCCGACGGCGACTTCACCCCGCGGGGCACCGACATCCGCTTCGGCCTGACCGCGATCCGCAACGTCGGGGCCAACGTCGTGGCGAGCATCGTGGCCACCCGCACGGAGAAGGGCCGCTTCGCCGACTTCCCGGACTACCTGCGCAAGGTGGCTGCCGTCGCCTGCAACAAGAAGACGGTCGAGTCGCTGTGCAAGGCCGGTGCCTTCGACTCGCTCGGCCACACCCGCAAGGGCCTGGTCCAGGTGCACGTCGAGGCGATCGACGCCTGCATGGAGACCAAGAAGAACGAGGCCCACGGGCAGTACGACCTGTTCGGGCTGGGCGACGACGAGGCCGGCGGCGACGACCCGGCGGCCGGCGGGCTGTTCGACGTCCGCATCCCGGTGGGGGAGTGGGAGAAGTCGGTGCTGCTCGCCTACGAGCGGGAGATGCTCGGCCTCTACGTGTCCGACCACCCGCTGCTGGGCGTCGAGCACCTCATCGCGGCGGCGGTCGACTGCTCCGTGTCGGCGATCGCGGACCGTGAGGACGGCAGCACGGTGACCGTCGGCGGCATCCTGTCCAGCGTCACCCGCAAGGTGACCAAGCAGGGCAACGCCTGGGCGCTCGCGCAGCTGGAGGACCTCGAGGGCGGGGTCGAGGTGATGTTCTTCCCGGCCAGCTACCAGTCCGCCGCCGTGCACCTCGTGGAGGACGCCGTGGTGCTGGTCCGGGGGCGCATCGACAAGCGCGAGGACGTGCCGAAGATCATCGCCAACGAGGTGATCGTCCCGGACCTGTCGATCGGGCCGCGTGGCCCGGTCGTGGTGTCCCTCCCGACGGCCCGCTGCACGCCGCCCGTCGTCGAGCGGTTCAAGGAGGTGCTGGCCAGCCACCCCGGCACCACCGAGGTCCACCTGCAGCTGGTCAACGGCGGGAAGACGACGGTGGTCCGGCTGGACGACCGGCTGCGGGTCACCGCGACGCCGTCGCTGTTCGCCGACCTCAAGGCCCTGCTGGGCCCGGGTTGCCTGCCGGTGAGCGCCTGATGACCGCCGTGCCGTCGGTGCGGCTGTGCGCCGGGACGCTGCTGGTGGAGCACCCCGAGGAGGTGCTGCGCGACTACGTCGACCCGCGCAACGGCTACGCCTACCCGGCGTACGACCGGCTGGTGACCAACGGCAGCGCGTCCCTCGTCGACGCCGACCTGCTGGCGCCCGCCCTCATCGGCACCGAGGTGGACCGCGGGCGCTTTCTGCTGCTGCGCGAGCTGCTGCCCGACCTCGCCGGCGTCGCCGACCTGCCGCCGGTCAGCCTGCAGGACGCCGACGACGCCACCGTCGGGGCGGTGGCGGACCTGTTCGCCGTGCTGGACCGGGGCCGCTACGCCGGGCGCGGCGTCCGCGGCACGATCGTGTCCAAGGTGCTGCACCGCAAGCGGCCCGACCTCGTTCCGCTCTACGACTCGCGGATCTTCGAGTGCTACACCGCCCCCGGCGCGCTGCCCCGCGAGCAGGACCGCACGTGGCGCGCGTTCATGGGCCTGCTGCTCGGCCAGATGCGCGAGGACCTCTCGCGCGAGCAGGACGCGTTCCGCCGGCTCCAGGAGGTCGCCTCGGACGCCGGCGCCCCGCTCACCCAGCTGCGCATCCTCGACGTCCTGATCTGGCGGACGGCGGACTCCTGGCACTGATCCCCGGGGTCCGTCCGGACGTCTCGCCGCACAGCGGGCAGGCTGGCGCCGTGACGCCCTCGGACGCCTCGACGCCGCCCACGCCGGCCGGTTGGCAGCAGGACCTGCTGGTCGGGCTGCTGACGACCGTGGTCCTGGTGCTGCTCGGCGCCCCGGTGGGGCTGCTCTGGGCGGCGCTGTCGCCGCGGGTCGACGTCGCCCTGCGCGCGGGCGGGCCCGGCCTGGTCATGCCCGAGACCGGCGACTTCATCGGCGCCGACGGCCTGTTCCTGGTGATCGTGCTCGCCGTCGGCACCGCCTGCGGGGTGCTCGCCTGGGTGCTCGCCCAGCGGACCCGGCCCGGGCCCGGGCCGGGCGTCGTGCTGGGCCTGGCGCTCGGCGGGCTGCTCGCCGCCTACGTCGCGTCCCGCACCGGGGCGCAGGTCGGCCGGGAGGAGTTCCTGGCCGCCGTGGACGACGCGGCGCGGCGCGGCACGATCCAGGCCAGCATCCGGCTGCGCGCGACCGAGGCCCTCGTCGGCTGGCCGGTCGGCGCGCTGGCGGCCTTCGCCGGGCTCACCTCCAGCTCGCGCCGCTGATCAGTTGGGGCTGGTCGGTTCCCGGCTCAGCCCCGGGTCCGGCACCGCGTTGAGCAGCCGCAGCAGCCGCGACTCCATCGCCAGCAGGGTCAGCTCCGCGCGCAGCCGCCGGCCGGCGTCGGGCTCGGCCAGCAGCCGCTGTCGCTGGTCGAGGTCGACGACCGCGGTGGCGGCCACCAGATAGCTCAGGACCAGCGGGTCGGTCGGCAGCTCGGCGACCTCGGGCTGCTCGACGCCCGCGCCGGCCAGCGCGTCGAGGTAGTCGGTGAAGGCCGCCCGCACGGCGCTGGCCACGACCACCGACTCCCCGTCGCCCTGCTCGTCGGGCAGCAGGTCGACGCTGCCGGTCAGGTAGGGCCGCTCGGTCGACAGCGCGTGCAGCCGGAACCGCTCGGCACCGACGGTCACCAGGTCGTACCGGCCGTCGGGGTAGGCCTCGGCCCGCCGCAGCTGCGCCACGCAGCCGATCTCGTGCAGCGCCTCGCGCCCGCCGAGACCGTCCTCGCCGACCTCGCGGCCCTGCCGGATGGCGACGACTCCGAAGCGACGTTCCTCCTCGGGCAGCGCCAGCAGGTCGCGGACCAGCACCCGGTAGCGGTCCTCGAAGACGTGCAGCGGCAGCACCAGGCCCGGGAACAGCACCAGTCCGAGCGGGAACAGCGGCAACCGCTCGGACATGGGGCCAGCGTACGGGCGCGGTCACGTCGCCGCCCGCCGGTAGGCTGGCGACCCCCCCACGAGCAAGAGGAGCGTTCCGTGCTGACCCGCATCGACCTGCGCGGGCGGCACGACGCCGACGCGATGACCGCCCTGCCGCGCGCCGTCCTGGACGTCTCGAGCGCGCTGGAGCAGGTCCGCCCGGTCGTCGAGGCCGTCCGCGACCGGGGCGAGGAGGCGGTCCGCGAGGCCACCCACCGCTTCGACGGTGTGGCGCTGGAGAACCTGCGCGTTCCCCAGGCCGCGCTCGACGACGCGCTGGCGCAGCTCGACCCGGCCGTGCGGGCCGCTCTGGAGGAGGCGATCCGCCGCGCCCGCACGGTGAGCCGGGCCCAGCTGCGCGACGACGAGGTCGTGCACGTCGTCGACGGCGCCACCGTCACCGAGCGGTGGGTGCCGGTCGGCCGGGTCGGCCTCTACGTGCCGGGCGGGCTCGTGGCCTATCCGAGCAGCGTGGTCATGAACGTCGTGCCGGCGCAGGTGGCCGGCGTGGCAAGCCTGGCGGTCAGCAGCCCGCCCAAGGCGGAGTTCGGCGGGCTGCCCAACCCGGCGGTCCTGGCGGCCTGCGCCCTGCTGGGCGTCGACGAGGTCTACGCGGTCGGCGGCGCCCAGGCGGTGGCCATGTTCGCCTACGGCGCGGGGCAGTGCCGCCCGGTCGACGTCATCACCGGCCCGGGCAACGTCTACGTCGCGGCCGCCAAGCGGCTCGTGCAGGGCCGCTGCGGCATCGACAGCGAGGCCGGCCCGACCGAGATCGGCATCCTGGCCGACGACACGGCGGTTCCGGCGTACGTCGCCGCCGACCTCGTCGCGCAGGCCGAGCACGACCCGTTGGCCGCCTGCCTTCTCGTCACGCCCAGCGAGGCGCTGCTCGACGCGGTCGACGCCGAGCTGGCCCGGCAGGTGCCCGCCGCCCGGCACAGCGAGCGCATCCGCGCCGCGCTGGCCGGCCAGAGCGCTCACGTGCTGGTCGACGACCTGGACCACGGCCTGCAGGTCGTCGACGCCTGGGCCGCCGAGCACCTCGAGGTGCTGACCGCCGACGCCTCGGCCCGGGCCCGCCGGGTGCGCAACGCCGGCGCCATCTTCATCGGCAACCACACCCCCGTGAGCCTCGGTGACTACCTGGCCGGGTCCAACCACGTGCTGCCCACCGGTGGCACCGCGCGGTTCTCGGCCGGCCTGAGCGCGCAGTCCTTTCTCAAGCGCATGTCGCTGATCGAGTACTCCGCGCAGGCGCTGGCCATCGTCGCCCCGCACGTCACCGCGCTCGGCGGGGCCGAGGACCTGGCCAGCCACGTCGAGGCCGTGCAGATCAGGGTCCGGTCATGAGCCTGCCGGTCCGCGACGACCTCCAGGGCAAGCAGCCGTACGGCGCGCCGCAGCTGCCGGAGGCCATCCAGCTCAACGTCAACGAGAACCCCTACCCGCCGAGCCCGGCGCTGGTGGCGGCCCTCGCGCAGGCGGTGGCGCTGGCCGCCCCGACGCTGCACCGCTACCCCGACCGGGAGGCGGTGGCCCTGCGTGAGGCGCTGGCGGCGTACCTGACCGTGCGCACCGGGCTGCCGCTGGAGGTGGAGCAGGTCTGGGCGGCCAACGGCTCCAACGAGGTGCTGCAGCAGGTGCTGCAGGCCTTTGGCGGGCCGGGCCGCACCGCGCTCGGGTTCGAGCCGTCGTACTCCATGCACCCGCTGCTGGCCAGCGGCACCGGCACCGGCTGGGTCGCCGAGCGGCGGGCCGAGGACTTCACGCTCGACGTGGAGCGGGCGGTGGCGGCGGTCGAGCGGCACCGCCCGGACGTGGTCTTTCTCACCCGGCCGAACAACCCGACGGGCACCGGGATGGACCTCGAGGTGGTCGACGCGGTCTGCCGCGCCACCGACGGGATGGTGCTGGTCGACGAGGCGTACGCGGAGTTCTCGCCCGCTCCCTCGGCCATCTGGCTGCTGCCCGACCACCCGCGCCTGATGGTCAGCCGGACCATGAGCAAGGCGTTCGCGATGGCGGGCACCCGGCTGGGCTACCTGGCCGCGAGCGCGGAGGTGGTCGACGCGCTGCGGCTGGTGCGCCTGCCGTACCACCTGTCCGCGCTCACGCAGGTGGCGGCGCGCACCGCGCTGGCCCACACCGGCGAGCTGCTCGGCACCGTCGAGGCGGTCGTGCGCCAGCGTGACCGGATGATCGCCGGGATCCGCCAGCTCGGCCTCACCGTCGTGCCCACGCAGGCCAACTTCCTGCTCTTCGGCCCGTTCGAGAACCCGCCGGCCACCTGGCAGGCGCTGCTCGACGAGGGCGTGCTCGTGCGCGACGTCTCCGGCGGCCCCGGCCTGACCGGCTGGCTGCGGGTCAACGCCGGCACCGAGAGCGAGACGTCGGCCTTTCTCGCGGCCCTCGCTACGGTGGTTCCATGAGCTCACCCCACGACGCCGCCCCCTCCGCTCCCCGCGCCGGGACCCCGGCGCGCACCGCCCTGGTCGAGCGCACGACCAAGGAGAGCGACGTCCGCGTCGAGCTGAACCTGGACGGCACGGGCCAGGGCGGGTCCGACACCGGCGTGCCCTTCTTCGACCACATGGTGAGCCAGCTCGGCCGGCACGGTGGCTTCGACCTCACCGTGCGCACCCGCGGCGACCTGGAGGTCGACGCGCACCACACCGTCGAGGACACCAGCCTGGCGATCGGGCAGGCGCTCAAGGAGGCCCTGGGCGACAAGAGCGGCATCCGCCGCTTCGGCGACGCCCTCGTGCCGCTCGACGAGTGCCTGGTCCAGGCCGCCGTCGACCTGTCCGGCCGCCCGTACGTCGTGCACGAGGAGCCGCACCTCGTGGAGCTGATCGGCAGCTACGACACCACGCTGACCCGGCACATCTGGGAGTCGCTGGTCGCGACCTCCGGCATCGCGCTGCACGTGCGGGTGCTGTCCGGCCGCAACGCCCACCACGTCGTCGAGGCGCAGTTCAAGGCCGTCGCCCGGGCCCTGCGCGACGCGGTCGCGCTCGACCCGCGGGTCGCCGGCGTGCCGAGCACCAAGGGCGTCCTCTAGGTGGGCGCCTTCTACGACAGCATCGCCGCGCGGCTGCCCCGCGAGGCGGTGGCCAAGGCCGTCGGTGAGGCGTACGACGCCGCGCTCGTCGGGCCCACCCGTCAGGGCTGGACCATCGCGGCGCCGGACGGCGAGGGCCGCCTGCACGACCACCTCGCCGAGGTCGCCGTCGTGCTGAGCCGGCAGGCGCCGGTGCTCTGCACGACCGTGCACGACGACGACATCCTGCTGCTCCAGGCCTACGAGGGCGGCGCGCTCGTCGCCACCTACGACTCCTGCCCCGGCTACTTCGGTGAGGGCCCCACCGCTCCGGACGTGTCCCAGGTGGACGAGCTGGCCCGCGTGCTCGGCATCGTCGACACCGGGCCGGTCACGGCGGTGCTGTCCGCCGACTACGACCTGGAGACCGACCGGCTGTCCGACGTCGCGCCGCTGCTGGGGCTGCCGCCCTACCTCGTGCTGTTCGGCTACGACTACGCCGCCGAGGGCGACCTGCCGCAGGGCCTCGAGCTGGACGACCTGCAGCGCCTGGGCACCGCGTGAGCGCCCGCGTCGTGGTCCTGGACTACGGGTCGGGCAACCTGCGCTCGGCCGAGCGG
>JAOPWI010000139.1 GCA_025965755.1 Frankiales bacterium
GCGGCGCGCCCGGCAGCTTGCAGCATGCGCTGACGGTACCCGCGCAAGGAACCCGCCTAGGGTCGCTGCCGTGTGCGTCGACGTGCTGTCCCGCGAGGCCCGCCTGCTCGTGGAGCGGCTGCGCCTGTGGACGCCGACGCGGTGGGCCGCGCACGTGGGCCCGCGCAGCCGGGCCGACGTCGTGCACCACCTGGCCGCGTCGTACGCGCTGCTGGCCGGCGCGCCCGTCCCGCTTCCCCGGCTCGACAGCGATCTGAGCCTGCCCGATCAGCTGGCCGTGACCGCGGCCGACCTGGTCCGCGCCGGCCCGGACGACGGGCTGTGCCGGGCGGCCGCCGCCCACCTGCTCCTGCACCGCGCCGAGCTGCTGGGCGACGAGGTTCCCGCCGGGCTCGCCGACGCGCTGGGGCTCACCGACGTGCTGGCCGCCGGTCGCGCCGCCTGCGACCTGTGAGGCCCCGCACACGCCGACGGCCGGCCCCCGCCAGGGAGCCGGCCGTCGGCCGCGCAGGGGGACCGGACTAGCTCAGGCGCTCCAGCACCATCGCCATGCCCATGCCGCCGCCGACGCACATGCTCTCGACGCCGAAGCGGCCGTCGCGGGCGTTCAGCCCGTTGATCAGGGTGCCGGTGATGCGCGCGCCGGTCATGCCGAACGGGTGGCCGACGGCCAGGGCGCCACCGTGGACGTTGAGCTTGTCCAGCGGAATGCCCACGTCCTTGTAGGACGGGATGACCTGGGCGGCGAACGCCTCGTTGATCTCGAACAGGTCGATCTGGTCGACGGTCTTGCCGGCCCGCTTCAGGGCGAGCTGGATCGCGTCGGCCGGGCCGTAGCCCATGATCTCCGGCGACAGGCCGGTGACCGCGGTGGAGACGATGCGGGCCAGCGGGGTCAGGCCCAGCTCGGCGGCCTTGGTGTCGCTCATGATGATCACGGCGGCGGCGCCGTCGTTGAGCGGGCAGGCGTTGCCGGCGGTGACCAGGCCGTCGGGGCGGAAGACCGGCTTGAGGCCGGCCAGGCCCTCGACCGTGGTGCCGGCCCGCGGGCCGTCGTCCTTGGTGGCCATGGTGCCGTCGGGCTTGGCGACGGGGGTGATCTCGCGCTCCCAGAAGCCGTCCGCGATGGCCTTCTCGGTCAGCTGCTGGCTGCGGGCGGCGAACTCGTCCATCTCCTGGCGGGACACGCCCTTGAGACGGGCGAGGTTCTCGGCGGTGAGGCCCATCGGGATGTAGACGTCGGGGATCAGGCCGGCCTCGCGCGGGTCGGTCCAGTCGACGCCGCCCTCGGCGCTGCTCGCGCTGCGGGCCTCGGCCTCGGCGAAGAACGGGTTCTTCGTCTCGGGCAGCGAGTCGCTGTTGCCCTTGACGAAGCGGGAGACCATCTCGACACCGGCGGAGATGTAGGCGTCGCCCTCGCCGGCCTTGATCGCGTGGAAGGCCATCCGGGTGGTCTGCAGCGACGAGGAGCAGTAGCGGTTGACCGTCGTGCCGGGCAGGTGGTCCATGCCGAGCTTGACCGACACGACCCGGCCCATGTTGTAGCCCTGCTCGCCGCCGGGGAGACCGCAGCCGAGCATGAGGTCGTCGATGTCGCGCGGGTCGAGCCCGGGAACCTTGTCGAGGGCGGCCTGGACGATGGTCGCGGCCAGGTCGTCGGGGCGCAGGTCGACGAGCGACCCCTTGAAGGCGCGCCCGATGGGGGAGCGCGCGGTGGAGACGATCACTGCCTCAGGCACGAGGACTCCTTCGGATCAGAATGGGATTCGGGCCACGCTAACGCCGCCGACACGACTCCCCGCCACCAGCCCTCGGGTCAGTCCGCGACGGCGGCGTCCTCGCCGTCCCCGGTACGCGCCTCGGGCGCCCCGCGACCGACCAGCGGAAGGCGACGGCGCAGGCGGACCAGGCGCCCCGGGCCCGCGCTGGCCGCGCCCTCCGCACCCGGAACCGTCTCCACGACCAGGCCGGGCTCCCGCGCGGCGACCGCGGCGGCGACCACGACGTCCTGCACGCTCTCGGTGAGCGGCACGCTGACCGGCACCTCGACGCCGGAGGTCTCCAGCAGCGAGGGCAGCAGGGCGTCCACGACCCGGCGGTAGCCGTCGGCGGACGGGTGGAACCGGTCGGCCGACCACAGGTGCGGGTGCTCGTGGAACTCCTTGGCGAGCAGGTCCCCCAGCGACACGGCCACCCCGCCGGCCTCCACGACGGCGACGGCCTGCGCCTGCGCCAGGCGCCGGCTGAGCACCCGCGCCGCGGTGCGCAGCGGCTGCAGCAGCGGCTTGACCGTGCCGAGGTCCGGGCAGGTCCCGACGACGACGGTGGCTCCGGCGGCCCGCAGCGTGCGCACCGCCCGGGCCAGATCGCGCACGGCCGTGGCGATCGGTGTCCGGTGGGTCACGTCGTTCGCGCCGACCATGAGCACGGCGACGTCGACCTGGTGGCGCAGTGCCCGCCCCACCTGCACGTCCAGCCCGGCGGCCCGGGCGCCGGTCACCGCGACGACGTCCAGGACGACGCGGCGGCGCAGGTCCCGGGCCAGGCCGCCGGCCAGCAGGGCGCCGGGAGTCTGGTCCGGCCGGTCCACGCCGAGGCCGGCCGCGCTCGAGTCGCCGATGACCGCCAGGTGCAGCGGCTTGCTGCCGCGGCGGCCCCGGCCGTAGGTGCCGTTGGGATCCGGCGCCTTCTCGGTCGGCTCCCCGATGGTGCGCCGGGCGAGCTTGGCCTCCACCGTGAGCAGCGCGAAGCCGGCGACGGCCACGCCGCCGGCCGTGGGCAGGCCGTACGCCGCCGTGGTCCTGGCCCGCCGGCCGGGGCGCAGCCCGCCGAGCCTCATCGCGGTCGCCCGGCGACGAACGCGCGCACCGCCTCGCGCGCCCCGGAGGACAGGTGGGTGCCGTGCGTGAAGACGGCCACCCCGAAGTCGAGGTCGCCGAGCCGGCCGGCGGTCTCGCGGGTCAGCCGCACGTCGGTGCAGAGCATGCGCGGCGGATAGCGCAGCCCGCGGACGTTGAACACCGCGTCGCCGGTGAACAGCACGCCGGTCGGCTCGTGCACCAGCGACACGTGGCCGGGGGAGTGCCCCGGAGTGTGGACGACCCGCAGGCCGCCGGCCACCTCGAGCAGCTCGCCGTCGGCGAAGGTCCGGGCCACCTGCACGGGGGCGAAGCCGCCTGACGGGAGCCGGTTGAGCAGGCGCCCGCCGAAGGTGCGGGTGTCGCTCCTGGGCGCCTGCCCGTCGCGCAGGTAGACCGCCTCGCGGTCGTGGGCGAGCACCTCGCCACCGGTGGCCTGCTGCACGGCGGCGAGCCCGCCGGCGTGGTCGGGGTGGGCGTGCGTGAGCACCAGCCGCGTGACGTCCTGCGGCGCGCGGCCGAGCCCGGCGAGAGCGGCGAGGATGGTCCTGGCAGCCCGTTTCGTGCCCGCGTCGACCAGCGTGAGGGTGCCGTCGGCGTCCTCCAGCAGCAGGCTGTTGACGAGGTCCTGCGGTGCGGTCGGGATCCGCCAGACGCCGTCCGCGACCTGCACCGCCGTCGTCACGCCCGCACCCCCCGCGCTCGCCCTCCGTGCCCCAGTCGGTCCGGGCCTGCCAGCGACCCTACGCGGCCTAGGCTGGGTCCCCGTCCCGGAGGAAGGCGCCCCGTGCAGGTCAGCGACTCGCTCATCGACCTCGTCGGCAACACGCCGCTCGTCCGGCTGGGCCGCCTGGCCGCGGGGGTCAAGCCGCAGGTCCTGGCCAAGGTCGAGTACTTCAATCCGGGCGGTTCGGTGAAGGACCGCATCGCCCTCGCGATGGTGGAGGCCGCCGAGGCGCAGGGCCTCATCGGCCCTGGCGGCACGATCGTGGAGCCGACCAGCGGCAACACCGGCGTCGGCCTGGCCATCGTGGCCAACACCCGGGGCTACAAGTGCGTCTTCGTCATGCCCGACAAGATGAGCGCGGAGAAGATCGCGGTTTTGCGGGCGTACGGCGCGGAGGTCGTCGTCTGCCCGACCGCCGTGGCGCCGGAGCATCCCGACTCCTACTACTCGGTGTCCAAGCGCCTCGCCAGGGAGATTCCGGGCGCCTGGAACCCCAACCAGTACGCCAACCCGCTCAACCCCGCCGCCCACTACGCGAGCACCGGCCCCGAGGTCTGGCGGCAGACCGACGGCCGGGTCACGCACTTCGTGGCCGGCGTGGGCACCGGGGGCACCATCACGGGCACCGGCCGCTACCTCAAGCAGGTCAGCGGGGGGCGGGTCCAGGTCATCGGCGCCGACCCCGAGGGCTCGGTCTACAGCGGCGGCACCGGCCGGCCGTACCTGGTCGAGGGTGTGGGCGAGGACTTCTGGCCCGAGACCTACGACCGGACGATCGCCGACCGGATCATCGCGGTCAGCGACCGGGACTCCTTTCTCACGACGCGCCGGCTGGCCCGCGAGGAGGCGCTGCTCGTGGGCGGCTCGTGCGGCCTGGCAGTGGCCGCCGCGCTGCGGCTGGCCGAGGAGCTCGCCGAGGACGACATCGTCGTCGTGCTGCTGCCCGACTCCGGGCGCGGCTACCTGTCCAAGATCTACAACGACGAGTGGATGGCCGACTACGGCTTTCTCACCCCCGACGACACCCAGCCCACGGTCGGCGACGTGCTCGGCCGCAAGGGCGCCGAGCTGCCCGAGCTCGTCCACGTCCACCCCGAGGAGACGGTCGGCTCGGCCATCTCGATTCTGCGCGAGTACGGCGTCTCCCAGATGCCCGTCGTCAAGGAGGAGCCGCCGGTCATGGCCGCCGAGGTGGTCGGCTCGGTGGTCGAGCGCGACCTGCTCGACGCCGTCTTCGCCGACCGGGCCGCCCTGCAGGCCCCGCTCGGCCAGCACCTGAGCCCGGCCCTGCCCACCGTCGGCGCCGGCGAGCCGCTCGGGGTGGCCATGGCTGCTCTGGAGGGCAACTCCGCCCTGCTCGTGCTCGACGACGGCAAGCCGGTCGGCATCATCACCCGCTCGGACCTGCTCGGCTTCCTCTCGCACGGCTGAGCGGCGGCAGCCGTCGGGGCCGTACGGTCGCTCCATGAGCGAGGAGCGCGCGAACCGGGTGCGGGAGCAGGGCAGCCGCGAGTTCGGCAGCGAGGTGCACGGCGACACCGGCGGGGACCGCTGGGCGCAGGGGTCCTACGGCTTCGAGACGCTGGCGATCCACGCCGGGCAGGACCCCGACCCGACGACCGGCGCGGTCGTCGTGCCGATCTACCAGACCAGCACCTACGCGCAGTCCGAGGTCGGGCAGCACCAGGGGTATGAGTACAGCCGCTCCGGCAACCCGACCCGCACCGCGCTGGAGACCTGCCTGGCCGCGCTCGAGGGCGGCCGCACCGGGCTGGCGTTCGCCTCCGGGCTCGCCGCCGAGGACTGCCTGCTGCGCACGGTGGCGACGCCGGGCGCGCACGTGGTCGTGCCGGACGACGCGTACGGCGGGACCTACCGCCTGTTCGCCCAGGTGCTGTCCCGGTGGGGCGTGGCGCACACGGCCGTGCCGCTCGGCGATCTGGCGGCGGTGCGCGCAGCCATGCGGCCCGAGACGGTGCTCGTCTGGTGCGAGACGCCGACCAACCCGCTGCTGCGGGTGGCCGACATCGCCGGGCTCGCCGAGGTCGCGCACGACGCCGGGGCGCTGCTGGCGGTGGACAACACCTTCGCCAGCCCCTACCTGCAGCAGCCGATCGCGCTCGGGGCCGACGTGGTCGTGCACTCGACGACGAAGTACCTCGGCGGCCACTCCGACGTGGTCGGCGGGGCGCTGGTGGCTGCCGATGCCGAGCTGGGCGAGCGGCTGGCCTACCACCAGAACGCGCTGGGCGCGGTGCCCGGCGCCTTCGACAGCTGGCTGGTGCTGCGCGGTGCCAAGACGCTGGGCGTGCGCATGGACCGGCACTGCGCCAACGCCGCCCGGGTGGTGGACCTGCTGACCCGGCACCGGGCGGTCAGCTCGGTCCTGTATCCCGGGTTGCCCGACTCGCCGGGGCATGAGGTGGCCGCCAGGCAGATGAGGCAGTTCGGCGGGATGGTCAGCTTCACGCTGGCCGGCGGGGAGGCGGCCGCTCTGGAGGTCTGCCGGCGGACCACGGTGTTCACGCTGGGGGAGTCGCTCGGCGGCGTCGAGTCGCTCATCGAGCACCCCGGCCGCATGACCCACGCGTCGGTCGCCGGCTCGCAGCTCGAGGTGCCGGCCGACCTGGTCCGGCTGTCCGTGGGCATCGAGACGGCCGAGGACCTGCTGGCCGACCTCGAGCAGGCGCTCTCGGCGTGACCGCGCGCGTGCGGGCCGCGGACCCGAAAGGCTAGGCGCCCGGCTTGTAGACCATCAGCACCACGATGGCCGCCCAGCACAGCGTGGCCAGGCCGCCGAGCAGCGCCGCCCGGCTGCCGGCGGAGCGGGCCTGCGCGCCGGTCTCGAGCGCGTCGGCCGCGCGCAGCTGGGCGGG
>JAOPWI010000145.1 GCA_025965755.1 Frankiales bacterium
AGGCCGAGCAGCGCGGTCAGCCGCTCCGCCACGGCCTCCGGGCCCGGTCCGGGAGAGGCCAGGTGCTCGAGCCGCCCGACGGCCCGGACCACCCGCTCCCGGGCGGTGTCGACGTCGTCGCCCTCCCCGATGCCGCAGGCCGTGCGCACCATCTCGGCGACGGCCGCGAGGTCGCGCCCCTCCCCGTAGGGGGCGCAGCGCCCCCAGAGCACGCGCGCGCCCGGCAGCTCCCCGGCGAAGCGGGACAGCTCCTGCGCGAGCCGGCTCTTCCCGACGCCGGCGTCCCCGCTGAGCATGACGGTGCGCGAGGTCGTGCGGTCGGCGATGTCGAGCAGGCGGCCGACGAGCTGCCCGAACTCCGCCTCGCGGCCGAGGAACGGCGCCTCGTCGCCGAGGCCCAGCCGGCTCGCGCTGGCCGGCCGGAGCCCCACCAGCTCGTACGCCGGCACCAGGTCGCGCTTGCCCTTGAGCCGCAGCGGCGCCAGCGCGCGCCACGAGGCCGTGGTGAGTGTGGTGAGGGCGGTGTCGCGGCCGGCGAAGACCGCACCGACGCCGGCGGCGTCCGACAGGCGGGCGGCGGTGTTCACGGCGTCGCCGATCACCGTGTAGCTCAAGTGCGCCTGCACCCCCGCCAGCACCTCGCCGGTGTTGAGCCCGACCCGCAGGCCCAGGCGCTGGCCGCCGCCGCTCTCCTGCTCCACCAGCCGGCGGACGACCGCCTGCATCCGGGCGGCGGCCCGCACGGCCCGCTCGGCGTCGTCCTCGTGGGCGGTCGGGGCCCCGAACACGGCCATGATCCCGTCGCCGGTGAGCTTGTCGACGTGGCCGCCGAACTCCCCGACGATCGCCGCGAGGCTCGCCAGCACCCGGTCGGTGACGACGCCGACCTGCTCGGGGTCGAGGTCCTCGGACCAGCTGGTGAAGTCCGACAGGTCGCCGAACAGGACCGTGACGATGCGCCGCTCGGTCTGCTCGTCGCCGGCGACCGTCCCGACGAGCGCCGCCCCGCACGCGAAGCAGAAGCGCGCGCCGGCGACCGTGGGCGTGCCGCAGACGGGGCAGGTCATCGCCCGCGCTGCAGGTAGTGCAGCTGCGCCCGCACCGACAGCTCCGCGGCGGGCCAGACCGCGCGGTCGACGTCGGCGTAGACGACCTCGACGACGGCCCGCGGCGTCGTGTGCCCGGCGGCGACCGCGGCCCGGACCTGCTCGAGCCGGGTCTGCCGGTGGGCGAGGTACTGCGCCGCGGCGGTCCCCGCCGACGGCAGCTCGGGTCCGTGCCCGGGCAGCACGGCGAGGTCGCCGAGCTCCTGCAGGCGCTCGAGCGAGCGCAGGTAGTCGGCGAGCACGCCGTCGGGGTGGGCGACGACGGTGGTGCCGCGCCCCAGCACCGTGTCGCCGGTCAGGACGGCGTCCGGCAGCAGGAACGACAGGCTGTCGGACGTGTGCCCGGGGGTGGGAACGACCCGCAGCTCGAGCCCCGCCGCGACGACGACGTCGCCCTCGGCCAGGCCCTCGCCGCCGAGCCGGTGCGCCGGGTCGAGCGCCCGCACGGGCGCCCCGGTGAGCTCCCGCAGCCGGGCCGCGCCCTCGCTGTGGTCGGCGTGGCCGTGGGTGAGCAGCACCTGGGCCACCGGGCCCTGGGCTGCCACGTCGGCGAGGTGCTGCTCGATCAGCGGGCCCGGGTCGACGATCACGCAGGCCTCGCTGCCGGGAGCGCGCAGCACCCAGGTGTTGGTGCCCTCGAGCGTCATCGGCCCGGGGTTGGGTGCGAGCAGGACGCCCGCCTCGGGCGTGACCTGCCGCAGCGTGCTCACCGCGGGTAGGCGGGGTCGCCGGGCAGCACCATGGACAGGCGGTCGTCCCCGTCCAGGACGAACGCCGGCTCCACGACGGAGATGGACCGCTCAGCCGCCAGCGCCGAGGCGACGTCCGGGGCGTCGGCCACCGAGCTGAGCGCAGCGGTGGTGGGCGGCATCATGACCAGGTCCTGCGCCAGCGCCTCGGCCGGGCGGATCCACAGCCGGGTGTCGGCCTCGCTGCCGGCGTCGCGGCAGACCTGCCCGGCCGGAAGCTCGGCGAGAAAGAACCGGGTGTCGAAGCGCTTGGGCTCCGGGGCGGGGGTGATCCAGTGCGCCAGCGGGCGCAGCAGATCGGCACGCAGGACCAGGCCGCGCCGGTCGAGCAGCTCGGACAGCGAGTGCTCGCGAGCCTCGAGCGCCTCGCGCTCGGCCTCCCACTCGTCGCTGCTCACGTCGGCCAGCACCTCGTCCGGGCTCGGCCCGGCCAGCAGCACGCCGGACTCCTCGAACGTCTCCCGCACGGCGGCGCAGACGAGCGCGCGGGCCAGCGGCTCGTCGCAGCGGAACCACTCGGCCCACTGCGCGGGCGGCGGGCCGGTCCAGCGCACGTGCGCCTCGGCGTCGGCCGGGTCGACCGAGCCACCCGGAAAGACGTGCATGCCGCCGGCGAAGGACATGCCCTTCACCCGGCGCAGCAGGTAGGCCTCGGGGCCACCGGGCCGGTCGCGCATGAGCAGCACCGTCGCGGCGTCGCGGGGAGCGGCGGCCTGGGCGGTGCCGTCGCGCAGCGCCTTGACGCGCTCGACCAGGGCGGGGGGCCAGGACTGGGTCACGCGGAGACCTCCACGATCAGCTCGACCTCGACGGGGGCGTCGAGCGGGAGAGCGGCGACGCCGACCGCGCTGCGGGCATGCTGCCCGGCGTCGCCGAAGACCTCCGCGAACAGCTCGCTGGCGCCGTTGACGACGCCCGGCTGGCCGGTGAACTCGGGCACCGAGGCGACGAAACCGACCACCTTGACGACCCGCACGACGTTGTCGAGCCCGACGAGGGCGTCGACCGCGGCCAGGGCGTTGAGGCCGCAGACCCGGGCCAGCTCCTTGGCCTGGTCGGCAGCCACCTGGGCGCCCACCTTGCCGGTGACCTTCATCTCGCCACCGACCATGGGCAGCTGGCCGGAGGTGTAGACCAGATTGCCGGTGCGGACGGCCGGAACGTAGGCGGCCACCGGCGGCACGACCGCCGGCAGCTCCAGTCCCAGCGCGGCGAGCCGGGCGCGGTGGCTCACGGCGTCAGTCCCGGGGACGCTTGAAGTAGGCGACCAGCTGGTCGCCACCGCCGGGCCCGGGAACGACCTGGACGAGCTCCCAGCCGTCGGACCCGAAGTTGTCCAGGATCTGCTTGGTCGCGTGGACCAGCAACGGCGCCGTGAGGTACTCCCACTTCTGCATGGGTCGGAGACTAACCACCGCTGGGCTCAGGCGGTCTGCTGCTCCCGCTCCGCAGCCAGCTTGCGGATCAGGCGACGGCGCTCGAGCTCGTTGAGGCCACCCCAGATTCCGTGCGACTCGTTGGTCGCCAGCGAGTGGTCCAGGCACTCCCGCTGCACCGGACAGGCGCGGCACAGGGCACGGGCCACGCCCTCGCGGGCGTCCTTCTCCTCCTTGCGCTCGAAGTGCGGCGGCGCGAAGAAGTAGACGGCGTTCGTCTGGCGGCACTGCGCGTCCCCGCGCCAGACCGGCTCGGACAGGAGGGGGGTGCGCTCTGCGGTGGTCATCGGCTCCCTTTGCTCGCGTACGGGGTCCCGGATGTGCTCCGGGTCACAGTGGGCAGATTCGCGGTCCCGCTGCCGACTCCTGCCTGCTCGCCACAGAAACCTGTCCTCGGCGTGGCGATCCCCACGGGCCGCTCCGGGTGGCGGGCTCCCGCAGCGCCCCTAGGGTGGGCAGGTGGCGGACTTTCCCGACGTGCGGCTGCACGTCGTCTCGGGCAAGGGCGGCACCGGCAAGACCACGGTCGCCGCCGCGCTGGCGCTGGCCCTGGCGAGCGGCGGCCGGCGCGTGCTGCTGCTCGAGGTGGAGGGCCGCCAGGGCATCGCGCAGCTGTTCGACACCCCGCCGCTGCCGTACGAGGAGCGCAAGGTGGCCACCGCCCCGGGCGGCGGCGACGTCTACGCCCTCGCGGTCGACCCGGAGGAGGCGCTGCTCGACTACCTCCACATGTTCTATCGGCTCTCGCCCAACGGGGTGGCTGCCCGCGCCCTGCGCCGGGCCGGGGCCATCGACTTCGCGACGACGATCGCGCCGGGCATGCGGGACGTGCTGCTCACCGGAAAGATGAAGGAGGCCGCCGTCCGGAGCAAGGACGGCCGCCACGTCTACGACGCCGTCGTCGTCGACGCCCCGCCGACCGGGCGGGTGGCCCGCTTCCTCAACATCTCCGAGGAGGTCAGCGGCCTGGCCAAGGTGGGGCCGATCAAGAACCAGTCCGAGGGAGTGATGGCGGTGCTGCGCTCGCCGCAGACCCGCGTCCACCTCGTCACGCTGCTCGAGGAGATGCCGGTGCAGGAGACGGTCGACGCGGTCGCCGAGCTGGAGGCGATCCGGCTGCCGGTCGGCGGGGTGGTGGTCAACATGGTCCGGACCCCGCTGCTGAGCCCGGCCCATCTCGCCGCGGCGTCCGCCGGCACGCTCGACCGGTCGGCCGTGTCGGCCGGGCTGTCGACCGCCGGCGTCAAGGCCGACGACGCCCTCGTCGGCGTGCTGCTGGCCGAGGCGGCCGACCACGCCTCGCGCGTCGCGCTCGAGGAGCGGGGCCGGGACGCCCTGGCCGGCCTGCAGCGGCCGAGCTACGAGCTGCCACTGCTGGCCGAGGCCGTCGACCTCGGCGGGCTGTACGAGCTGTCCACCATGCTGCGCGAGCAGGGCATGGCGTGAGCGCCCCCCGGCTCGACGTCGACCACACGCTGGACACCGCGCAGATCCTGGTCTGCTGCGGCTCCGGCGGCGTCGGCAAGACGACCACCGCGGCCTCGCTGGCGCTGCGCGCGGCCGAGCGCGGCCGCCGCACCGTCGTGCTGACGATCGACCCGGCCCGCCGGCTGGCGCAGTCCATGGGGCTCACCGAGCTCGACAACACCCCGCGCGCGGTGCCCGGCGTCGACGGCTCGCTCGACGCGATGATGCTCGACATGAAGAGGACGTTCGACGACATCGTCCTCGCCCACACCGAGCCGGCCAGGGCGCAGGCGATCTTCGACAACCCCTTCTATCAGGCGCTCTCGTCCTCCTTCGCCGGCACCCAGGAGTACATGGCGATGGAGAAGCTCGGCCAGCTCAAGGCCACCGGGACGTGGGACCTGATCGTCGTCGACACCCCGCCGACCCGCTCCGCGCTGGACTTCCTGGACGCACCCGAGCGGCTCACGACGTTCCTCGACGGGCGCATGGTGCGCATCCTGCTGGCCCCGGCCAAGGCCGGCGGCAAGGCGTACTTCAAGGTGGTCAGCGCCGGCTTCGGGCTCTTCACGAGCGTGCTGACCAAGATCATCGGTGGCGAGACGCTCACCGACCTGTCCAACTTCGTGGCCGCCCTCGAGACCATGTTCGGCGGCTTCCGCGAGCGCGCGCAGGCGACCTACGACCTGCTCAAGGCGCCCGGCACGGCCTTTGTCGTGGTGGCGGCTCCCGAGCGGGACGCGCTGCGCGAGGCGTCGTACTTCGTGGAGCGGCTGGCCCAGGAGCGGATGCCGCTGGCCGGGCTGGTCGTCAACCGGGTGCACCGCACGGCGGCGGCCCAGCTCAGCGCGGACCGGGCGCGAGCGGCGGCCGAGCGTTTGGACGACAGCGGCGGCTCCGAGCTCACCGCCGGGCTGCTGCGCGTGCACGCCGACCGGGCCGGCGTGGCCGTGCGCGAGGCCCGCCTGCAGGAGCGCTTCAGCGCCGCGCACCCGACCGTGCCGGTCGTGGAGGTCGCCGCCCTCGCGGGCGACGTGCACGACCTGGACGGGCTGCGGGAGGTCGGGGCCGACCTGGCGGGCGGAAAGGCGGCAGCCGTCCCGGCCTGACCGGGGGCTAGCCGGCCACCCGGGCGCCGAGCTTCTCTGCCCGGGCCGTCTCCAGCAGGGTGGTCCAGGACGTGACGTCCGGGCGGCGGCGCAGCAGGGCCCGGCGCTCGCGCTCGGTCATGCCACCCCAGACCCCGAACTCGACCCGGTTGTCCAGCGCGTCGGACAGGCACTCGGTGCGGACCGGGCAGCCCATGCAGACGGCCTTCGCGCGGTTCTGCGCAGCGCCGGTCACGAACAGCTCGTCCGGGTCGGCGGTGCGACAAGCGGAACGGGCGGTCCAGTCCTGTGCGGTGTCGGTCTGCAGCATGTCGAGTCCCGGTTTCCGATGGTGGTGCTGAGGGGGTCGCCGTCTCTGCGCTTCGGCATCGCACAACCTAGGAACGCCGGCAGCACCTCGGCAGGCCCGTTGGAGGCATCTTGGCCTAGTCCTTGGTGACCAGAAGCGGGCCATAAGCCGCACTTCGGACACCTGTCCCGGGGTGAGGCCGCGCCGTACCCTCGACAGGTGCGCCTCTCTCCCGCCCTTGCCCGGCTCGCCCTCGCGCTGCTCGTGAGCGTGCTCGCCGGCATCCTCGTCGCCGCCCTGGCGCTGCCCGTCGTGGGAGGCACCGCGCTGGCGGCCAAGGCGCAGGCCGACGAGTTCCTCAACCTGCCCGCCGAGCTGACCGACGAGCAGCCGCCGACCCGCACGCGCATCCTCGCGGCCGACGGCTCGCTGCTCGCCACGCTGTACCTGGAGAACCGGGTCAACGTGCCGCTCAGCTCGGTCCCCGAGCACGTGCGCCAGGCGGTCATCGCCATCGAGGACGCCCGCTTTTACGAGCACAACGGCGTGGACACCAAGGGCACCCTGCGCGCGGCCATCCGCAACAGCCGGGCCGGCGGCGTGCAGCAGGGCGGGTCGACCCTGACCCAGCAGTACGTCAAGAACGCGCTGCTCGCCTCCGCCCGCGACAAGGCCGGGCAGGAGGCCGCGCGCGCCCAGTCGCTCGAGCGCAAGCTGCAGGAGGCCCGCTACGCGCTGGCCATCGAGCGCAAGCTGTCCAAGGACGAGATCCTCAGCCGCTAACTCAACATCGCCTACTTCGGCAACGGGGCATACGGCATCGGCGCGGCGGCGCAGCACTACTTCGGCGTCCCGGTGCAGAAGCTCACCCTCCCCCAGGGCGCGGTGCTGGCCGGCGTGGTGCAGAACCCCAGCCGGTTCGACCTCAAGGATCGGGAGAAGCGGGCCGCCGTCGTCACCCGCCGCGCCACGGTCCTGCAGCGCATGCGCGCGCTCGGCTTCATCACCGAGGCCACCCGCTACAACGCCAGCCGCGCACCCATCAAGCTCAACATCAAGACGGTCGGCAGCGGCTGCGAGGACAAGGCCGTCGGCTCGGCCGCGTTCTTCTGCGCCTACGTCCGGCAGGAGCTGGAGAACACCGACCTGGGCAAGGCGCTCGGCGAGACCCGCGAGGAGCGGCAGACCAAGCTGCTCGGCGGCGGGCTGGTCATCAAGACCACCCTCGACCGCACCGTGCAGCGGGCCGCGCAGGAGGGCGTCGACGGGCGCGTGCCGCAGGACGACGCGTCCGGCGCCCGCGCCGTGGCCGACGTCGTCGAGCCCGGCACCGGCCACATCAAGGCCATGGCGGTCAACATCCCCTACGGCGAGGGCAAGGGGCAGAGCAAGGTCAACTTCGCCGTCGGCGGCAGCTTCGGCTTCCAGGCCGGCTCGACGTTCAAGGCCTTCGTGCTGGCCACCGCGCTCAAGCAGGGCATTCCGCTGTCGCTCACGCTGTACAGCCCCAGCGAGTACGAGTCCAAGGAGTTCATCAACTACGTCGACGGTCGCAAGATCCCGTACAAGATCAAGAACTCGGAGGACTCCGAGGACGGCACGTTCGACATGCTCCAGGCCACCCACCTGTCGGTGAACACCTACTACCTGCAGCTGCTCGAGCGGACCAAGGTGGAGGAGCCGGCGGCGCTCGCCGAGTCGCTGGGCGTGCGCCGCGTGCGCGACCCCGCGGGCAAGCTCAACACGCCGCTGGACCGCGGGGCCAACTTCGTCCTCGGCGGCAGCGAGGTGAGCCCGCTGGCCATGGCCGGCGCCTACGCGGCGTTCGCCGCCCACGGCACCTTCTGCCGGCCCCAGGCGGTGCTGTCCATCACCGACAGCCGGGGCAAGCCGGTCGAGGTCCCGAAGCCCTCGTGCAAGCAGGTCATGCAGCCCGAGATCGCCGGCGCCGTCAACCAGGTGCTGCGCGGAGTCGTCGACGGCCCCAACCCGAAGACCGGCGGCGGCGCCTCCCTCGGCCGCCCGGCCGCCGGCAAGACCGGCACCACCAACGAGTCACGCGCGGCCTGGTTCATCGGCTACACGCCGCAGCTGTCGACCGCCGTCTGGGTGGGCAAGCCCGACCCCACGACCGGCGCGCCGACGTCGATGCGGCGGACCGTCATCGGCGACCGCTACTACCGGCAGGTCTACGGCGGCACCATTCCGGCGGCGATCTTCCGCGCCACGATGCGCGAGGCGCTGCGCGGCCAGCCGGTGCGCGACTTCGACGACGTCGAGCTGCCCGCGGTCCAGGGCGAGACCGCCGAGGTGCCCGACCTGCGCGGGCTCAGCATCGAGCAGGCCTCGCAGCGGCTCGCCGAGGCCGGATTCGGCGTGGTCGTCGGGGACACCGTTCCGGCGACCTACGTCCCGCGCGGCACCGTCGCCTACAGCTCGCCGCGCCGCAACACCCAGGCCCGCCAGGGCGAGACCGTCACGCTGTTCATCGCCGGCCGCAACCGCCGGGCGGCGTCCGACAGCGCCCCGGGCCAGCCCGCCACGGCCCAGCCGGCGCTCCAGCGCAACGACCCGGCCCCCGCGCAGACGGCGCAGGCCCA
>JAOPWI010000177.1 GCA_025965755.1 Frankiales bacterium
GGCTCGATCTTGGCCCGCAGCCGCTTGACGTGGACGTCCAGCGTCTTGGTGTCGCCCACGTAGTCGGCGCCCCAGACCCGGTCGATGAGCTGGCCGCGGGTCAGCACCCGGCCGGCGTTGCGCAGCAGCAGCTCGAGCAGGTCGAACTCCTTCAGCGGCAGCTGCACCGGCTCTCCCGCCACGCTGACCGTGTGGCGCTCGACGTCCATGCGCACCGGCCCGGCCGACAGGGTCGCCGAGGCGGCCTCCTCCGGCTCCGCGCCGCGGCGCAGGACCGCGCGCATCCGGGCGATGAGCTCGCGGGTGGAGTAGGGCTTGGTGACGTAGTCGTCGGCGCCGAGCTCGAGCCCGACGACCTTGTCGATCTCGCTGTCGCGGGCGGTCAGCATGATCACGGGAACCGAGGAGCGCTGGCGCAGCGCCCGGCAGACCTCCGTGCCGGACAGGCCCGGCAGCATCAGGTCCAGCAGGACCAGGTCGGCGCCGTGGCGGTCGAACTCCGCCAGCGCCTCCGGCCCGGTCTGGGCCACCGCGACCTCGAACCCCTCCTGCTTGAGCAGGTAGGACAGCGGATCGGAGAAGGACTCCTCGTCCTCCACGAGCAGCACGCGGGTCATGGGCTCTCCTCCGTACGGTCAGCGGGCAGGCGCAGCGTGAACGTCGAGCCCTGCCCCTCGATGCTCCAGACGGTCACGTCGCCGCCGTGGTTGGTGGCGACGTGCTTGACGATGGCCAGGCCGAGCCCGGTGCCGCCGGTGGCCCGGCTGCGGGCGGGGTCGGCCCGGTAGAACCGCTCGAAGACGCGCTCGAGGTCCCGCTCCGCGATGCCGATGCCCTCGTCGGTCACGCTCACCTCCACGGTCTGCGCGGCGCACCGGACGCCGACGCTGACGCGGGTGCCGTCCGGGCTGTAGTGCACCGCGTTGTCGAGCAGGTTGGCGAGCGCGGTGACGAGCTGCTGCTCGCTGCCGAGCACCTGCATCCCGCGCTGCCCGCCGCGGACCAGCTCGATGCCGCGCGAGGCGGCGACGGTGCGGGTGCGGTCCAGCGCCTCGGCCACGACCCGGTCGATGGCCACCCGCTCGGGGTGGGGCATGGGCTCGGCGCCCTGCAGCCGGGACAGGTCGATGAGCTCCTGCACCAGGCGGGCCAGCCGGGTGGACTCGCGCTGCATGCGCCCGCCGAAGCGGCGCACCGCCATCGGGTCGCCGCTCGCGTCGACCATCGCCTCGGCGAGCAGGCCGATCGCGCCGACCGGAGTCTTGAGCTCGTGGCTGACGTTGGCGACGAAGTCGCGGCGCACCGCGTCGACCCGCTGGGCCTCGGTGACGTCCTCGAGCAGCAGCGCCACGGTGCCGTCGCCGACAGGGGCCAGCCGGGCCCGGAAGACCGCCGGGGCGCGGCCGGGACGGGCCACCGGGGCCCGCACCTCGGTCTCGTGCGGCCGCCCCGTACGCCTCGTGTCGTCGACCAGCTTGCGCAGCTGCGGCAGCGCGGCCAGCACGCCGCCGCTGCTGATCAGGCCCAGCTCGCGCGCCGCCCGGTTGCCCAGCAGGACCTCCTGAGCGACGTCCACGACCAGAACCGCGACCGGCAGCGCCTCCAGAACGGCCCGGGCACCGGGCACCAGCGGGTCGATCCCGGGCAGCACGCGCTGCGGAGGCTCCTCGGCCCGGCCGCGGGCGGCCAGCACCAGCGCGGCGCCGAGGGCGGTGCCCAGCAGCGCCGCGAGCAGCACCGCCAGCACGTCCACAGGGCGGAGACTAGGTGGCCCCAGGAGGGCGTACGGGCCGGCGCCGGGAGCGACCGGTCACTGTTCACCTGCCGGACGGGGACGGTTCACCGCGGCGTCGGCACAGCGGACCGCCGGAGGCTAGCGTCCAGAGCATGCGCGACGCCTACCACGACGAGCTCGACGGCCTGTCCCGGTCGATGGTCGAGATGACCAACCTGTGCGGGTCCGCGATGAGCCGGGCGACCACCGCCCTGCTCGACGCCGACCTGGTCCTCGCCGAGTCGGTGATCGCCGCCGACGAGGAGGTCGACCGGCTCTACCGCGAGGTGGAGGCCAGCGCCTTTGACCTGCTCGCCCGCCAGCAGCCGGTGGCCAGCGACCTGCGCACCCTGGTCACGTCGCTGCGCATGGTGGCCGACCTGGAGCGCATGGGCGACCTCGCGCTGCACGTCGCCAAGGTGGCCCGCCGCCGCTATCCGAGCTCGGCCGTGCCGCCGGAGCTGCGCTCGACCATCCTGCAGATGGGCCACGCCGCCGAGGAGATCGTCGCCAAGGCCGGCAGCTGCATCGCCGGTCGCGACCTCACGCTGGCCGCCGAGCTCGAGCGCGACGACGACGTGATGGACGAGCTGCACCGCAAGCTGTTCTCGGTGATCCTCGACGACGCGTGGACCGGTGGCGTCGAGGCGGCGATCGACATCACGCTGGCCGGCCGCTACTCCGAGCGCTTCGCCGACCACGCGGTGTCGGTCGCCCGCCGGGTCGTCTACCTGGTGACCGGCGAGCGCGTCGTCGCCTAGGGACTCACCCCCGCGGGACGTCCTCCGGGCCGGAGCCGACGCGGGCGTCGACGAACCGCTCGAGCACCGCGGGCTCCACCGCCTGGCACAGCAGGCGCTGCTGCCAGGCCGTCGCCGCCACCGGCACCGGCAGGGAGGCGCGCTCGACGACGAGAACGTCCTGCGGGTGCTGCTCCTGCAGGTCGTCGAGCTGGTCGCGCTCGGGCCGGGCCAGGTCCGGCCGGTGCCACAGGATCACGTAGCCGTGCTCCAGCGAGTGCACCAGCTGGCCGTCCGGCGGCAGGCTGGCGCCGCGGTACCGCCCCGCCCGCGCCGACGCGGGCGTGTGGTTGCCCGCCGACGGCGGGTCGACCGCGTAGGCCGGGTTCGGGATGTGGTTGCTGCCGGGCGCTCCGGTGGGGTCCGAGCGCTCGTCGGTCTCGCAGGTGCCGCCGGTCAGGGCCTGGTCCAGCGCGGCGTCGCGGCGCCGGTCCAGGACGAGAGAGACGGCCACCGCGGCGACGACGGTCAGCACCAGGCCTGCGGCGATCAGCAGCCGCCGCAGGCGCGCCCGGC
>JAOPWI010000323.1 GCA_025965755.1 Frankiales bacterium
CTGCAGCAGGTTGCGCAGCGCGGCGCGGAACCCGCGCAGGGGCACCGCCGGCCGCAGGGCGGGCGGCCAGAGCAGCGCCCCGTCGGCGATCTCTCCGGCCAGCAGCCGGGCCACCTCGAGGTCCTGCTCCGGCCCGCTGAGCAGCCGCAGCACGCCGGCGCCCAGCTCGCGGCGCAACAGCGCGTACGCGTAGCCGTGGAAGGTGAGCGCGACGGGACCGCGCGTGGTGCGGCCGAGCCGGCCGGTGATGCGCTCGCGCAGCTCCTGCGCCGCCTTGCGGCTGAAGGTCAGCACGAGCACCTGCTCGGGCGACAGGCCGCGGCGCTCGACCCGGTCGACCACGGCCTCGACCAGGGTCGTCGTCTTGCCGGTGCCCGGGCCGGCCAGCACGAGCAGTGGCCCGGCCGGATGCTCCACGACGCGCCGCTGGGCCTGGTCGAGGACCGGCGCAGCGCGCGGGCGCGGTGGCCGGCGGCGAAGCGCGGACGCGGGCTCGATCACGGACGCGAGTTCACCACGCGGGTCCGACAGGACCGGGGGCGACGGTCCGGCCCGACCCGGCGTGCGGAGCACCTGGACCGGGCCGCCGGTGACCGGCAGGTCCCGGGCACCCGCGGCCCGCCGTCGACGCCGGGCTGCCGCTCCCTCAACGCGACGAGCCGTCCCACCTCGCGCGGTCGAGGTCCACGACCTCTCCGACGACCGGGCAGCCCTCGCGACGCAGCCTGTCCAGCGCCTCCTGGACGTGCGGCTCGGCGGGCCGCCCGGACGCCTGCACCACCCGCCACCAGGGCACCTGGCGACCGTGCCGGCTCATCACGGTCCCGACGGTGCGACCGGTCCCCCGGCCGGTCAGCTCGGCGACGTCGCCGTAGGTCAGGACCTTGCCGCGCGGGATCAGGTCGACCGCGTCCAGCACGGTCCGGGCGTACGGGGTGGGCGTCGTGCCCCCGCGCACGCCGAGCCCGGCGGACACGGTGGCGGGGCGGGGCGTCGGTCGGCGCACCACCTCATCGTGCCTGCGGCCGCCGATCCGCGTAGCGTCATGGCCTCGGAGCGGCGGAAGGGGCGAGGTGGTAAGCAGCACTCCTGCGCGTCGCGCGAGCACACGGGTCCGCCGGTGAGCTGCCACCAGGTCCTGCCGGAGGCGCTGCCCCCGGGCGAGAACGTCGAGACGACGCACCACGTGCACCTCGAGCCGGCGCCGCGCGTCGTGGCGGCGGCGCGCGCGTTCGTCTCCGAGCACGCGCCGGACCTGTCCGACGACGCCCGCGACGCGCTGCTGCTGCTGACCTCGGAGCTGGTGACCAACGCCGTCATCCACGCGCGCACGCCGCTGGAGGTCGGCATCACGGTCAGCTCGGGCAGCGTCCTGGTGGCCGTCCACGACCTCGACCTGAGCCGGCCGGCGCAGCAGCCCTACAGCGAGCGCGAGGGCGGCTGGGGGCTCGGCCTGGTGCACGCGCTGGCCGCCGACTCCGCTCTGTCCCGACACCCGCAGGGCGGCAAGACGGCGTGGTTCCGGCTGGACCGCTTTCCTGCGGACCCGACCCCCAGGGGAGGCGACCGGTGAACGACGACACGTCCCCGACCAGCCAGGCCGAGCGCAGCGCCCGCCAGGCTGACCGCTCCGCGCGGACGGCCGACGGCGCCAGCTCGGTGCCCAAGCTGGAGACCGGGATTCCGGGGTTCGACCACCTGACCATGGGCGGTCTCCCGCGCCGCCGGGCCACCGTGCTGGCCGGGCAGGCCGGCAGTGCCAAGACCGTCTTCGCCGGCCAGTTCCTCGCCGAGGGCGTCCGGCGCGGCCAGCCCGGCGTGTTCGTGACGCTCGAGGAGCCGGCCGACGATCTGCGCCGCAACCTGGCCACCCTGGGCTTCGACGTCGCTTCCTGGGAGGCCGCGGGTGACTGGCGCTTCGTCGACGCCTCGCCGCTGGTGCGCGAGGACGGCACGCCGGCGCCGTACAGCTTCGAGACGCTGCTCGCGCAGATCGGGCAGGCGGTGGACGCCACCGGCGCCGACCGGCTGGTGCTGGACAGCCTGAACACCGTGTTCTCGCTGTCGGAGGACGCCGGGGTCGCCCGCCAGCGGCTGCGGAACCTGGCCTCCCGGATGCGGGCCATGGGGCTGACCGTGGTCATGACCGTCGAGACCGCGAGCGATCCGGCCGGCTCGCTGTCGCGCTACGGCATCGAGGAGTTCGTCGCCGACAACGTCGTGCTGCTGCGCAACACGCGCGAGGGCAAGGGCCGCCGGCGCACCGTCGAGGTGCTCAAGATGCGCGGGTCCAGCCACCGCAAGGGCGACTACGCGTTCACGATCCAGCCCGGCGTCGGGCTCGTGGTCCTGCCGGTGTCCACGTCGGTGCTGCAGGCCAGCCCGACGCACGAGCGCGTCTCGTCGGGCATCGCCGACCTCGACCAGATGCTGCACGGTGGCCTGTTCCGCGACTCGATCACGCTGCTGGGCGGTCCGACCGGCACCGGCAAGACGCTGCTCAGTCTGGAGTTCCTGGCCTCCGCCGCCGCGCGTGGCGAGCGAGCCCTGCTCCTGGCGTACGAGGAGTCGCCGGACCAGATCGCGCGCAACGCGGTCGGTCAGGGCCGGCAGTTCGCCCGGCTGCGCGACGAGGGCCTGCTGCGCGTCGTGTCGACCTACCCGGAGGAGGCGTCGCTCGAGGACCACCTGCTGGAGATCAAGGAGCTGGTCGACGAGTTCCGCCCGGCCCGGCTCGCGGTCGACAGCCTCACCGCACTGGAGCGCGGCGGCAGCCCCGAGGCGTTCCGGGAGTTCGTCGTGGCGCTCGCGGCGTACCTCAAGACCGAGGGCCTGCCCACGGTGCTGACGGCATCGACCCCGTCGCTGTCCCGGGCCAGCTCGGTCACCGAGGGCCACGTCTCGACGCTGGCGGATGTGCTGGTGCTGACGCGCTACGCCGAGCTGCCCGGCGAGATCCGGCGCGCGATCACCGTGGTCAAGATGCGGGGCAGCAGCCACGACCAGCAGGTGCGGGAGCTGGTCATCTCCGACGAGGGCCTGCGCATCGGCGGCCCGCTCCGCACTCCGGCCGGCGTGCTGCCCGGACCGCCCGAGTAGGAACGCGACAGCGACCGCTCCCCTGCCGGGGAGCGGCCGCTGCGGGAGCTGCGGGAGCTGCTAGTAGGTCGCCAGGCTCGGGTCGACCTGCGCGGCCCAGGCCAGCACGCCGCCCTGGACGTGGACGCTGTTGCCCAGCCCGGCGGCCTTGAGCGCGGCCAGCGACTCGGCCGAGCGGACGCCGCTCTTGCAGTACAGGACGATCTCCTTGTCCTGCGGCAGCGACGCCAGCGCCGAGCCGTTGAGGATGTCGCCCTTCGGGATGAGCACCGAGCCCGGGATCTGGACGATCTCGTACTCGGCCGGCTCGCGGACGTCCACCAGGTAGAAGTCCTCGCCGGCGTCCATCTTGGCCTTGAGCTCCGTCGCCAGGATGGTGCTGCCCGCGGCGGCCTCCTGCGCGGCCTCCGACACGACGCCGCAGAAGGCCTCGTAGTCGATGAGCCCGGTGATGGTCGGCTCCTTGCCGCACAGCGGGCACTCCGGGTCCTTGCGGACCTTGATCTTGCGGTACTCCATGTCCAGAGCGTCGTAGACCATCAAGGAGCCCACGAGCGGGTCACCGATGCCGGTCAGGAGCTTGATCGCCTCGGTGGTCTGGATCGCGCCGATGCTGGCGCACAGCACTCCGAGCACGCCGCCCTCGGCGCAGCTCGGGACCATGCCGGGCGGCGGCGGCTCCGGGTAGAGGCAGCGGTAGCAGGGCGCCTCGCCACCGGGCGCGGTCGGCCAGAACACGCTCGCCTGCCCGTCGAAGCGGTAGATCGAGCCCCAGACGTACGGCTTGCCCAGCAGGAAGGCCGCGTCGTTGACCATGTAGCGCGTGGCGAAGTTGTCCGTGCCGTCGACGATGAGGTCGTACTGCGCGAAGATCTCCATCACGTTGTCGACGTCGAGGTGCTCCTCGTGCAGCACCACCTCGATCAGCGGGTTGATCTCATGGATCGAGTCGCGGGCGCTCACGGCCTTGCTGCGGCCGATGTCGCTCTGCCCGTGGATGATCTGGCGCTGCAGGTTGCTCTCGTCGACGGTGTCGAAGTCGACGACACCGAGCGTGCCGACGCCGGCGGCGGCGAGGTACATCAGGGTGGGCGACCCGAGCCCGCCGGCGCCGACGGCCAGCACCCTGGCGTTCTTGAGGCGCTTCTGGCCGTCCATCGCGACGTCCGGAATGATCAGGTGACGGCTGTAGCGCATCACCTCCTGGCGGCTCAGCTCGGTGGCCGGCTCTACCAGCGGAGGCAGCGACACGGGGGACTCCTCTAGGCAGACGTCTGTTCCTCTGAACTCAAGGCCGCCGGCCCGCTCCGGATTCCCGGCACGGACCGACACCGCTTCCCTACGGAAAGGGCCAGGGGCTTTTCCGGCACGCGCCGATGCCCTTGGTCTGCTGCATCATCACCGGCGCGAGCTGGCCGCGCCCCGGGCAGCCCACGTGGCCGCGGCCCAGCGTGTGGCCGACCTCGTGGTTGACGACGTACTGCCGGTAGCCCGGCAGGTCGCCCCGGTACGCCGCGGCGCCGCGCGTCCAGCGATACATATTGATGACGGCCATGTCCCCGTTGGCGCAGCTGAGGGTGCCGCCCGTGTCGAGCGGGCGGCAGAGCCGGTCCGTCGTGTCCGGGCTGGCCAGCACCACCCGCAGCTCGACCGGGCCGCTCGCGACCCGCTGCCAGCTGCGCCGGCCGCCGGACCCCCACGAGCGCGCGTCGGACAGGGTGCGCTCGACCGCGTGGGCGAAGGCCCTGGGATCGGTGCGCAGGCCACCCTCGACGGCGACGGTGAAGCGGGTCAGCGGGCCGCTCCCCCGGCGGGGGCTGGAGCCCGCGACCACGGCCGGCCGGCCGTCGCCCCT
>JAOPWI010000210.1 GCA_025965755.1 Frankiales bacterium
CAAGGCGGCCCGGCTGCTGCCCGGCAGCGAGGTCGAGGACGAGGAGGACCTGGCGCTGCTCGAGGCCCGCGACCTGCTGTTCGCCCGGCTGCTGCAGTACCGCGCCTACAAGCAGGCGGCCGCCCACCTGGAGCAGCGACTGGCCACCCAGGCGCGGCGCTATCCGCGGTCGGCGTCGCTGGAGCCGCGGTTCGCCGGCCTGCTGCCCGAGGTGCTGCTCGGGCTCGGCCCGCAGGAGTTCGCCGCGCTGGCCGCCCGGGTGCTGGCGCCCCGGGCCGAGCCGAGCGTCGCCGTGGACCACGTGCACGGCGGCACCGTGAGCGTTCGCGAGCAGACGGCGCTGCTGCAGGCGCGGCTGCGGCGCTCCGGCGGCGGCTCGTTCCGCGCGCTGACCGCCGACTGCGCGGGCACGCTGGAGGTGGTGGCCCGCTTTCTGGGCCTGCTGGAGCTCTACCGCGAGGGGCTGGTCTCCTTCGAGCAGGCGCAGGCCCTGGGCGAGCTGCACGTGCGCTGGACCGGCCCGACCGGGGACGAGCCGGGACCCGATGTCGGGGCCGAGTGGGACTCGGCCACACCCGCCGAGGAGGACGCGTGACCGAGGTGCCGCCCCTGCCCGCCGTGCTGGAGGCCCTGCTGCTGGTGACCGACGAACCGGTGTCCGCGGTTCTGCTCGCCCAGATCGCCGAGACGACGTCCGAGCAGGTCACCGAGGCGCTGCACGCGCTGGCTCAGGAGTACGACGCGCGCCAGCGCGGCTTCGAGCTGCGCGAGGTCGCCGGCGGCTGGCGCCTCTACACCCGCGCGGAGCTGGCACCGTATGTCGAGAGGTACGTCCTGGACGGCCAGCAGGCCCGCCTCACCCAGGCGGCGCTGGAGACGCTGGCGGTCGTGGCGTACCGCCAGCCGGTCACCCGCTCCCGCATCAGCGCGGTCCGCGGGGTGAACGTGGACGGCGTGGTCCGTACTCTGTTGGCACGCGGGCTCATCGTCGAGGCCGGGAACGACCCCGAACATGGGGCGACCCGCTACCGGACGACCGCACTCATGCTCGAGCGGCTAGGGCTGCGGTCCCTCGACGAGCTGCCCTCGCTCGCGCCGTTCCTCCCCGACCTCGACGACCTCGAGGACGCGGACTCTCCTTGATGAACAGGTGCACATCGTGATCGAAGACCAAGAAGGCATCCGGCTCCAGAAGGTGCTCGCCTCCGCCGGCATGGGCTCGCGGCGCGCCTGCGAGGTGCTCATCGAGCAGGGCCGCGTGTCGGTCGACGGCGAGGTCGTCAAGGAGCAGGGCAAGCGGGTCGACCCCGAGACGGCGGTCATCCACGTCGACGGCATGCGGGTGCAGACGGCCGCCGGCCACACCTACCTCGCGCTGAACAAGCCGGTCGGCATGCTGTCGGCGATGTCGGACTCCGACGGACGACTGAACGTCGGCGACCTCGTCGAGGGCCGCAGGGACCGGCTCTTCCACGTCGGGCGCCTGGACGCCGACACCGAGGGCCTGCTCCTGCTCATGAACGACGGCGAGCTGGCGCACCGGCTGACGCACCCGTCGTACGAGGTGACCAAGACCTACCTGGCCGAGGTGATCGGGCCGGTCGCGCGCGATCTGGGCAAGCGCCTGCGAGCCGGCATCGACCTGGAGGACGGGCTGGTCCGCGCCGACTCGTTCAAGCTCGTGAGCTCGCACGCCAACCGGGTGCTCATCGAGCTGGTGCTGCACGAGGGCCGCAAGAACATCGTCCGTCGCATGCTCGAGGAGGTCGGCCACCCGGTGCAGCAGCTCGTGCGCACCGCGATCGGGCCGGTGCAGCTGGGCTCGCAGCGGACCGGAAAGCTGCGGCCGCTGACCCGCGACGAGATCGGCTCGCTGTACAAGGCCGTGGGCATGTGACGGCTCGTCGCTAGGGTCTGCGCATGTCGGTGCGGGCGGTGCGGGGAGCGATCCAGGTCGACGACGATGACCGCGAGCAGGTCCTCGAGGCGACCACCGAGCTGCTGACGGCGGTTCTGGAGCGCAACGCCCTGTCGCCGGACGACCTCATCAGCGTGCTGTTCACGGCGACGCCGGACCTGACGTCGGAGTTCCCCGCCTATGCCGCGCGGCAGATGGGCATCACGGACGTGCCGCTGCTGTGCGCGCGGGAGATCGACGTGCCGCACGCCATGCCGCGGGTGCTGCGACTGCTGGCCCACGTGGAGACCGACCGGCCCCGCAGCGCGCTGCGCCACGTCTACCTGCGTGGCGCGGCGGCGCTGCGCACGGACCTGCCGACGTGAGCCGTTGACCGCTGACCTGCTCGTCGTGGGCAGCGGGCTGATCGGGACGAGCGTCGCCCTCGCGCTGGCCGGCGTGCGCGACGTGCTGCTCACCGACACCTCGCCGCAGGCACTGGACGAGGCGCTCGCCCGCGGCGCCGGGCGGCGGTGGGACGGCAGCGAGCCGGCGCGTCTGGCCCTGGTCTGCGTGCCGCCCCGCGGCGTCGCGCCGGCGCTGGTCGAC
>JAOPWI010000211.1 GCA_025965755.1 Frankiales bacterium
CCCGACGGCCCGGCGGCGCCGTCGAGCGGGCGGCCCGTCGTGGGGGGTCAGACCAGGCCCCGCGCCGCCTCGGCGGGCAGCCGCAGCGGCTGGGCGTACGGCACGACGACGGCCTGGTCGAGGTCCAGCACCACGCGGGCCGCCTCGGCGACCTCCGCGTCGGTCGCGTCGACCTCGACCACCGCCGCAGTGCCGGCCAGCAGCGCGGCCAGGACGTCGCTCTGGCGCAGCAGCCCGTACACCTCTCCGTGGCTCACCACCGGCAGGTCGGCCACCTGGTGCTCGGCCATCAGCGCCGCGGCGTCGCGCAGCGACAGGTCGGGCGCCACGGTGAGCACGGGCGTCGTCATCACGGTCTGCACCGACGTGGCGTCGACGTCGAAGCCACGGGCGACCGCCGACAGCACGTCCAGGTGGGTGAGGATGCCGAGCAGGCGGCCGTCGGAGACCACCAGGAGCGGGCCGGTGCGCTGGCCCCACATGCGGGAGGCGGCCCCGCGGACGTTCTCGTCCGGGCGGTCGCTCACCGGGGCGGCTGTCATGACGTCCGAGACCTGCACGAGCGTTCCTCCGGATGGGAGCGGAGCGCGAGACAGTACCGGGCGGATCACCCGCGTGTCGCGGGCGTCACGGCGGCCGGGCCGGCGCCCTCCTCGCGCGGGCGCCGGCGGTCCGCGTCGTCACCGGACACGCGCAGGTCCCCGCAGGGCGGCACGTCGTAGCCGGTCGTCCAGGCCCGGGTGCGGCGCACCTCGTCGGCCGGAACGGCCGGGCTCCACAGCCACCCCTGGCCCAGGGAGCAGCCCAGGCGGCGCAGCACGGCGGCCTGCTCGGTGGTCTCGACGCCCTCGGCGACCGGCAGGACGCCGACCGCCCGGGCCAGCTCGACGATCGACGCGACGATCGAGCGGGCGTCGGCGTCACAGGTGATGTCCGACACGAAGCTCCGGTCGATCTTGAGGCTGGTGACCGGCAGGTCGCGCAGATAGGCCAGCGAGCTGTAACCGGTGCCGAAGTCGTCCACCGCGATGCCGAAGCCGCGCGCCCGCAGGGTGTGCAGCAGCGGAATGGCGGTGGCCGTGTCGTGCATGATCGCGGTCTCGGTGATCTCCAGCACGACCTGCTCCGGGGGCAGCCCGGCCTCCTGCGCCCAGCCGGCGATGAGGTGCTCCAGGTCGCCGTCGCCCACGTTGTGCGCCGAGAGGTTCACCGCCACGTAGGCGTCGGGCGGCAGCACCCCGGAGCGGCGCAGCTCGCCCGCGTCGGACAGGGCCCGCTGCAGCGCCCAGCGGTCCAGCTGCTGGATGAGGCCGCCCCGCTCGGCGACCGCGATGAACCGGTTGGGCGCGACGGCGCCCAGCTGCGGGTGCTGCCAGCGCGACAGCGCCTCGATGCCGGCCACCCGGCCGGTCTGCAGGTCGATCACCGGCTGGTAATGCAGAGCCAGCGCGCCCTCGGCCAGCGCGACCCGCAGGTCGGCAGCCAGCGCGTAGTGCTGCTCCGCCTCCTCGGCGAGCCCGCGGTCGAACAGCCGCACGCGCGAGCGGCCGGCCTCCTTGGCGGAGTACATCGCCATGTCGGCGTAGCGCAGCAGGTCCGAGCCGGAGGCGGCCGGTGACAGGGCGATGCCGATGGACGCGCTGATGTGGACGGGCGCCCCGTCGACCTCGAAGGGCTGGCCCAGCGCCTGCAGCAGGTCCGCACCGATGCGCTCGGCCCGCTCCTGATCGACGTCCTGGCAGACGACGACGAACTCGTCGCCGCTGAAGCGCGCCACCGTGTCGTGCGGACGCGCGGCCGTGCGCAGCCGGTGGGCCACATCGCGCAGCAGCTGGTCGCCGCGGTCGTGGCCGCGCGAGTCGTTGACCACCTTGAACTGGTCGAGGTCCAGGCTGAGCACGGCCGTCGTGCGCCCGGGGCGGGACAGCGCCTGCTCGAGGCGGTCCTGGAGCAGGGCCCGGTTGGGCAGGCCGGTCAGCGCGTCGTGCAGCGCGGAATGCTGGAGCTCCCGCTCGTTGCGGCGGGCCTCGGTGACGTCGGAGATCATCGCCAGCGACCCCTCCAGGACGCCGTCGGCGGTACGCAGGGGCGAGGCGGCGACCCAGAGCCGGCGCTCGCTGCCGTCCGGGTGCCGGTAGCCCATCTCGTAGCGCTCGGCGCCCGTGCGGTGGCGGGTGCGCATCCGGGCCGCGATCCCGTGCCGCCCGTCGGGGTCGAGCAGCTCGGTCGGCCACCGGTCGTACAGCTGCTGGAGCGGCTGGCCCAGGACGGCGGCCATGCGGGCGTTGGCGTAGACCGTGCGGTTGTCCGGGGAGACGACCCAGATGCCCTCCTCCGCCGTGTCGGCGATCGCGCGGTAGCGCGCCTCGGAGTCGCGCAGCGCCTGCTCGGCGCGGACCTGCTCGGTGATGTCGCGCAGGTTGCAGACCATGCCCCCGACGCCGGTGTGCAGCAGGTTGCTGACCGTGTCCTCGATCCAGCGCCACTCGCCGCCGGCGTCGCGGACGCGGACGGAGAAGGTCGTGCTCCCGCCCTCGGCGACGACCTGCCGGAAGCGGGCCAGCGCCAGGCCGAGGTCGTCGGGGTGCACGAAGGTCCACCCGCCGCAGCCGACCACGTCCTCGACCGCGTACCCGAAGACGTGGCTGACGCCGGCCGAGGCGAACACGATCACCCCCTCGGCGTCGGTGACGAAGGCCGGGTCGCTGGCCCGCAGGTCCAGCGCGGCGTGGAACTCCTCCTGCCGCTGGCGGCGGCGCTCGGCCTCGCGCAGCGCCGTGAGGTCGTAGAGCAGGCAGGCCGCGCCGGCGCCGCGGCCGTCCGCGTCGTAGAGCGCGGTGGCGTCCACGAACACCGGTACGGCGGTGCCGTCGGCCCGCTGCAGGAGCCGCTCCCCGTGCGCCCTGGGCGCCTGCCCGGAGGCGGCCCGCGCGAGCACCGAGCCCGCTCCGGGCTCCTCGTCGGGGTGCCGGATCTCGCTGACGCACCGACCCAGCAGGTCCTGCCTGGTCCGGCCGAGCAGCGCGCAGAAGGCGTCGTTGAGCTCGCTCATGTGGCCGTCCCGGTCGACGACCCCCTGCGGCACGCGTGACTGGTCGAACCGGGCGCGCAGCCCGGCATCGGCCCGGCGGCGGGCCTCGCTCTCCCGCCGGGTCTCCGTGACGTCGACGGCGTTGCCGAGCAACGCGCCGACGTCCGGGTCCTCCCGCAGATCGGTGACGGTGCCGCGCACCCACAGCACCGACCCGTCAGCCCGCACCAGGCGGTACTCCGCGGCGGACTGCGGGCTGCGCCGCTGCAGCACGTCGTCCCACCTCTGCAGCACCGCGTCGCGGTCCTCCGGGTGCAGCAGGTCGCCCGAGGTGGTGCCGATGATCTCCTCGCAGGAGAACCCGAGCTGCGCGATGGCCCCCGGCGTCATCCAGGTCACGACGCCGTCCGAGTCGAACGTCCAGGTGAGGTCGCCGGTGTGCCGCAGCAGCGCCCGCCAGCGCCTCTCGCTGGCCGCCAGCCGCTGCTCCGCCTGCACCCGCTCGGTCTCGTCGACGCAGATCACGGTGAGGTACCAGGGGGCGCCCGCGGCGTCGCACATCACCGTCCACGTCGCCCGCACGGGCACCGGATCGCGGTCGGTCGCCGTCAGCGTCAGCGTCAGCTGCCCGCCGGCCGACCCGGACGAGGCGGTGCCCAGCATGCCGGCGACGGCCTCGCGGTTCTCGGGTGTCCCGCACAGCTCGGCCAGGGAACGGCCGGCGAGCGCGTCCGGCGGCGTGGTGACGAGCGCGCTGAGGGCCGCGTTGGCCAGCAGCAGCTCGCCGTCGAGCGCGACGACGCCCATCGGCAGCAGCGCCTGCAGAAAGCGCTCACTGACCTCGATGTCGCCGATGCGGAAGGCCGCGGTCACAGCCGGCCCCCCGGCAGCCGCGCAGTGTGCGACGCGCCTGAGACAGGGGCCACGATTCCTCGTCCTGGTCTGGGCCGCGGGGCGACATGCGGGCGATGGCCGCACGGCAGCGACCCCTCGCAAAGGCGGACGCGTCGTCGTGCGGTCCCGGAGCAGGGGGCGATGATCAGTGTCGGTCAGCGGTGTGCCCGGACTTGACCGTTCGGCACGTCAGATGACGGATCGTCATGGGTGCGCGGTCCGGCCGGCGACTACGCTGCCCGCGTCCGGCCTCCGTAGCTCAGTGGATAGAGCGCCTCCGTCCTAAGGAGGGCGTCGGGAGTTCGATTCTCTCCGGGGGCACCCACACGCGGCTGGAGCCTGGGCCGCCGAAGCGACCGGCCGGCACGCCGGGCCACGTCAGGGCCACGTCAGGGCCATGTCAGGGCCACGTCAGGGGTACGGCGTCAGCAGAGCGCGTCGACGTCGTACTCGACGCCGGGGTTGGTCGCCGGCTGCACCTGCGCCATGACCACGGGCCCGCCGCTGAAGGAGTGCTCCGCACCGCAGATCGTGCGCGGATCGGCATCGGGCGAGCGGAAGACCCAGTTCTGCATCTGGAGCAGCCGCCACTGGCCCATGATGGTGAACCAGTCGTTGTCGCGCGCCGCGACGCTGGCCCGGTCGCTGTAGGTGCCCACGCGGTAGCCCTCGGCCCGCAGCACGTCCACGACGCCCTGCAGAACCGCGCGGTTGACGGCCACCGCTCCGGGGTCGCCGACCTGCCAGAACGGGCCGTTCGCGTAGGGCCCCTCGACGTCCATCCACACCTGTGGCCTGCCGCCGTGGCGGGTCACCCGGGGCATGCGGTCCAGCGCGTAGCGGGCGATGCGCTCGCCGTACGCCTGGCCGCAGGCGCTGGTCGGCGTTCCGGTGCCGCAGACCTCGGCCCAGACCCGGTTGCCCTCGGCGCTCGAGTCCCGGACGCCGGGTGCGTTGAGGTTGAGGTAGACCATCGGCTCGCCCGGCAGGGTGTTGGCCCAGGCCCACTGCGCGGCGAAGCACTCGTTGTCGGTGAACGGCGCGCTGCGGGTCAGGCCGATGACGGCGAAGGCGCCGCCGTCGGGGAGCCGGCTGGTCGTCGCGCCGCGGGCGGTGCACTGGGGCCAGGAGATGTCCCAGCCGTTGCCCGCCGGCCCGAACCACCCGGCCACGTCGACGATGAGCTCGACCGCGCCGGCGCTGTTGCGCAGCCGGACGGAGCCGTCCCGGCCGACCGCGGCGAGCACCGCGTTGGCGACCGTCTGGCCTCGGGCGACGTTGAGGTTGCTGGCCTCCGGCACGCTGCTGTCCGCAGGAGTCGGGTAGGCGCGGACGTCGGTGGTCTGGCCTCGCCCGACCGCGGTCACGTTCAGGGCCAGCGCCGTGGCCGGGCCGGGCACCACGCCCCTGCCGGCCAGGACGACGTCGCGCAGCTCGCCGCCGCGGACCGGGGCCGCTCCGGCTCCCGCGCGGGTGTCCAGCACGCGGTAGGGCACGACCGGGTGGAACACCGAGGCGGCCGCTCCGGCGACGTACCAGCCCGCGAGGTCGACGATCAGGTGCACGCGACCGCCGCCGTTGCGCAGGTCGATGCCGCCGCCGTCCCCCACCGTCACGACGGCGGCGCTGGCGGTGGGCGGGCAGGTGGCAGTTCTTCGCCGTCGGGCCCGGGCGCGGGGCAGGAAAGCGGGCCGCATACGGCCCGGGAAAATGGCCGGGAACAGGCGCACAAGTCCACCCAGGCGGCCGCACACCCAACCGTCCCGGTGTCCCGTTCCCGCTACGCCGCAGCCGCCGGAGTGGTGGCCGTGGGAGCGGCAGTTGTTGTGGGGGAGACGCTGGCCGGGCTGGTGAGCCCATCCCTGTCACCCCTGACCGCTGTCGGCGGATCGGTGATC
>JAOPWI010000213.1 GCA_025965755.1 Frankiales bacterium
GTCCGGGCTGGAACTGGTGCACGTTCCTCCGCGCGGTGCGAAGCGCCTCGACGGCCACGTCGTGCGCGACCTCCTCCAGGTCCGCCAGGCCGACGAACGGCACGCCCATCTGGTCCGTGCCGGTCAGCCGCGACGCGTCCGACACGAGCAGGTGCCCGCGGCGCGCGACGTGCTCCAGGAGCGGCTCGTACAGCAGCCTGTCGTACGCCTCCGCGGCCTGCCCGTCCTCCGCCTTCACCAGGAGCAGTAGCCGCGTCGCCTCCTGCGCGAGGTCGGCGGCCTTCACAGCGCGCCGCCGCACGCGCTCGATTGCGCCTTGACCGAGCCCGGTCCGGGCGGAGGCAGCGGAGGGGCAGCGACCGTCATGGTCACCACCCCTCCGCCGGCTCAGCCGGCCAGTCTTCACTTCGTGCTCACCTGGACTTTGATTCGCTAAGCAGCGCCGATCGGACAATGTCCCCATGGCCGCTTCGCGGACATTGCTGTCGCAGTTCGGGACATCCCTGGCTGCGCCAGCGGGGACATCAACTGACGCCCGACATTAGCTGCAGCCGCTGGTGCTCCCGCAGCTCTCGCAGACGTAGCAGGACCCCGCCGGTCGCATCTTGACGCCGCAGGTCATGCACAGCGGCGCGTCGGCCGCCGTCCCCTGCTGCGCCTCGATCAGCTCGGTGGAACTGTGCACCTCCACCGGAGCCGCCGTGACGGCACCGCGGACGGGTGCGGCCGAGACCGGGACCGACTGGGCGAGCCCGTCTGCGTCGAACTCCTCCTCGCCGATCGTGGGCGCGCCGTAGCCGGCGACAGCCGCGGCACGCTCCTCGGCGGACAGGATCCCGAGCTCGCTACGCGCCTCGTGCGGCAGGTAGTCCAGCGCCAGCCGACGGAAGAGGTAGTCCATGACGGACTGAGCGATGCGGATGTCCGCGTCGTCGGTCATTCCGGCCGGGTCGAAGCGCATGTTGATGTACTTCGAGACGAAGGCCTCGAGCGGGACGCCGTACTGCAGACCGATGGAGATGGACACCGAGAAGGCGTCCATGACACCGGCGAGCGTCGAGCCCTGCTTGCTCATCTTGATGAAGACCTCACCGAGCGAGCCGTCGTCGTACTCCCCCGCCGTGAGGTAGCCCTCGGCACCGGCGACGGAGAAGGAGATCGTCTGCGAGCGGCGCTTCTTCGGGAGGCGCTTGCGGGTCGGGCGGTAGGCCACCACGACATCCTCCGCCGGCTCCGCCTTCTCGCTGTCCTTCTTCGAGGACAACGGCTGGCCCACCTTGGAGTTGTTGCGGTAGATCGCCAGCGCCTTGAGGCCGAGCTTCCAGCCCTGGAAGTAGACGTCAGCGACGTCCTCGACGGTGGCCTCCGCCGGCAAGTTGACGGTCTTGGACAGCGCCCCGGACACGAACGGCTGGATCGCAGCCATCATCTTGACGTGGCCCATCGGGGAGATGGACCGCTCGCCCATGGCGCAGTCGAAGACGCCGTAGTGCTCCAGCTTGAGGCCGGGGGCGTCGATGACGTGCCCGCGCTGAGCGATGTGCTCGACGATCGCCTCGATGGACTCCTCCTGGTAGCCCAGGGCGCGCAGCGCACGAGGCACCGTCTGGTTGACGATCTGCATCGAACCGCCGCCGACCAGCTTCTTGAACTTGACCAGCGCGAGATCGGGCTCGAGGCCCGTGGTGTCGCAGTCCATCATCAAACCGATGGTCCCGGTGGGCGCGATGACCGACGCCTGGGCGTTGCGGTAACCGTTCTTCTCGCCCAGCGCGAGGCACTCCTGCCAGGCCTTGGTGGCCGCACGCAGAATCGCCCCGTCATCGGCGCCGACCGCGCGGACGCTGTCGTTGGCCGCAGCGTGCTTGCGCATCACGCGCTTGTGGCCGTCCGCATTGCGGGCGTAGCCGTCGTACGGACCGACGATCGCGGCCAGCTCGGCCGAGCGCTTGTACGCCGTCCCGGTCATCAGCGAGGTGATCGCTCCGGCGAGGGCGCGGCCGCCGTCGGAGTCGTACGCGTGGCCGGTCGCCATGAGCAGCGCGCCGAGGTTGGCGTAGCCGATGCCGAGCTGGCGGAACGCGCGGGTGGTGTCGCCGATGGGCTCCGTCGGGAAGTCGGCAAAGCAGATCGAGATGTCCATCGCGGTGATGACGATCTCGACGCTCTTGGCGAACTTCTCGGACTCGAACGTGCCGTCCTCGCGCAGGAACGTCATGAGGTTGAGCGAGGCGAGATTGCAGGACGAGTTGTCCAGGCTCATGTACTCCGAGCACGGGTTGGACGCGGTGATGCGGCCCGACTCGGGGTTGGTGTGCCAGTCGTTGATCGTGTCGTCGTACTGGATGCCCGGGTCCGCGCACTCCCACGCGGCCTTCGCGAGCTTGCCCCACAGGTTGCGGGCGTCGATCGTCTCGATGACCTCGCCGTGCTGACGACCGCGGAGGCCGAAGTCCTTGCCCTCCTCGACGGCACGCATGAACTCGTCACTGACGCGGACCGAGTTGTTGGCGTTCTGGTACTGCACGCTGACGATGTCCTTGCCACCGAGGTCCATGTCGAAGCCGGCGTCCCGCAGCGCGCGGATCTTGTCCTCCTCGCGCGCCTTGGTCTCGATGAACTCCTCGATGTCCGGGTGGTCCACGTCGAGCACGACCATCTTGGCCGCGCGACGGGTGGCGCCGCCGCTCTTGATGGTGCCGGCAGAGGCGTCCGCGCCACGCATGAACGACACGGGGCCGCTCGCGGTGCCGCCAGAGGACAGCAGCTCCTTGGAGGAACGGATGCGGGACAGGTTGAGGCCGGCTCCCGAGCCGCCCTTGAAGATCAGCCCCTCCTCGCGGTACCAGTTGAGGATCGAGTCCATCGTGTCGTCGACGGCAAGGATGAAGCAGGCGCTGACCTGCTGCGGCGCGCTGGTGCCGACGTTGAACCAGACCGGGCTGTTGAAGCTGAACACCTGGTGCAGCAGCATCCAAGTCAGCTCATGCTCGAACAGCTCAGCGTCGTCGGGCACAGCGAAGTAGCCGTGCTCGGCCCCGGCCGCGGTGTACTTCTTGACCACACGGTCGATGAGCTGGCGCAGGCTCGACTCGCGGGTATCGCTGCCCACGGCCCCGCGGAAGTACTTCGTGGTGACGATGTTGGCCGCGTTGACCGACCAGAAGTCGGGGAACTCGACCCCGCGCTGCTCGAAGTTGATCGATCCGTCGCGCCAGTTGGTCATGACGACGTCGCGACGCTCCCAGCTCACCTCGTCGTACGGGTGGACGCCGGGCGTCGTGTAGACCCGCTCGACCCGCAGCTTGGCGCCCTTGCGCTGCTGCTGGCGAGGTGCTCCGCTGACGGTCTCCGTCATGCCGTTCCTTCTTCCTGTGGGTACATGGTGTTCAACAACGGGCAGGCGCCACGCATTGCTGCGGGCGCGACAAACGAGGCGTACGGGACAGCCCGACGTGCCGCGGGGCTCAGCTGGCAGGGACGCGCTGGCCGGGCGGTGAGCTGTCGCGGTCGGCGCGCAGGGCGGTGATCTCGGTCTCGAAGTCGGCGAGCGACTCGAAACCCCGGTAGACGCTGGCAAAACGGAGGTAGGCCACCTCGTCGAGAGCCCGGAGGGGCTCGAGGATGGCCAGGCCGACCTCGTGAGCCGGGACTTCCGCAGCGCCGCCGCCGCGGACGGCCTCTTCAACCCGCTGCGCGAGCAGGGCGAGCGCGTCCTCATCCACAGGCCGGCCCTGGCAGGCCTTGCGGACGCCGCTGATGACCTTGGCCCGGCTGAAGGGCTCCGTGACGCCGCAGCGCTTCAGCACGGCGAGGGAGGTCTCCTCCACGGTGGTGAAACGGCGGCCGCATTCCGGGCAGGAGCGACGGCGGCGAATCGCGTCCCCGTCGTTGGCCTCGCGGCTGTCGACGACGCGGCTGTCCGAGTGGCGGCAGTACGGGCAACGCATGTCGTCTACCCCTTCCGCGCCGCTTGCGATGTCCACACCTGTGGACTCCCGCCTCCACAGCCTGTGGAGAACTACATCCTTGTAAGTACGAGATGTTGTGGCCCGGACAGTAGGGCGACACAAGGGGTAGCGCAAGACCGTCACGGCGTGTCGCAGGAGCCAACTGAGAAGTCGCAGGTCGGGGCCCGCGAAGTCGGGCGAGCACCGGCGTGTCGGGTGAGTGCGCGCCGCCGTGTCCTGCTGCGGCTCCCCGGCCCCTCACTCCCCCACACCGTCCCGGTCTGCCGGCAGACGCGCCGAGGGACAGCGCCAACGGAACCTCTCCGCCGGCCGCGAAGGTGACCGTGCCGCGCCTCGTGGCGCGACGGGTCCAGCCGATCCGGCCGGCCGCAGAGACAGTCAGGCGCGGGCGGGCAGCAGCAGCTGCTGGCCAACCTGAAGGGCCGAGCTGTCCAGGCCGTTCACCTCACGGATCATCCGCACGACCTGGCGGGGGTCGGCGTCCGGCGCGATGCGCTGAGCGACACCCCACAGGGTCTCGCCCGGCTGCACGGTCACCTGAACCCGAACCGGCTCGGGCGCCGCGGTGTCTGCGGCCTCGCTCGCGGTGCGCCCGAGGGAGAAGGCGGCAAACAGCACAGCGGCCAGCGCCAGCACGAGCAGCAGGCGACCGCGGCTGGTCAGGTGGACGGACGAACTGGCGGTGCGGTTGTCGCTCATGAGGGCTCCTCAGCGGTCAGTACGATCGAACGGGCGTTCGATCGAACGTCTGAGCGAAGTTGTACCCCAGGGCGCCGACAAAATCGAGACACGTTCGAACAGGTGTTTGATCGGCGGGCTCCGGACCGTTACCGTCCGCCTTGATCAGCAGCGGCCCGGGTCCGGGCCACGACGAGCGGAGACGGCCTTGACCACCAGCAGTTCCGGCGGCAGGACGCGTGCAGGCAAGGACGCCCCCGCGACCGGCGCGGTCGTGCGGGAGATCCCGGACGGCCCGCCGGATGAGGCAGGCCTGACCCCCCGCCAGCGCAAGGTTCTGGAGGTGATCAGGGACTCGGTCGAGCGCCGCGGCTACCCGCCCACGGTGCGAGAGATCGGTGAGGCCGTGGGCCTCACCAGCACCTCGAGCGTCTCCCACCAGCTCATGACGCTGCAGAAGAAGGGCTTCCTGCGCCGGGACCCGTCCCGGCCGCGCGCCGTGGACGTTCGCATGCCCAGCGAGGTCATGCCTCCGGCCGTGGTTCAGCAGGTCGACGAGGCCGCCGAGAGCGCGGCCCGACCGCAACCGGCGTACGTGCCCGTGGTCGGTCGGATCGCGGCCGGCGGACCGATACTTGCCGAGCAGGTTGTCGAGGAGGTGTTCCCGCTCCCCCGCGAGCTGGTCGGGACCGGCACGCTGTTCCTGCTCAAGGTGGTCGGTGACTCCATGATCGACGCCGCCATCGCTGACGGCGACTGGGTCGTCGTGCGCCAGCAGCCGAACGCCGACAACGGCGACATCGTGGCCGCCATGATCGACGGCGAGGCGACGGTGAAGACCTACAAGCGCGGCGACGGGCACGTGTGGCTGATGCCGCACAACCCCGCGTACGCCCCGATTCCCGGCGACGAGGCGGTCATCCTCGGCCGGGTGGTCACGGTGCTGCGCAAGGTCTGAGGCTCAGCCCGCGACCAGCTCGCTGCGAGCAGTACGGACGACCAGCGGCGTCGGCTGGCCCTGCGTCGTGGCGGTCCCTTGGATCGTGAAGGTCTGGGCGATGCCCTCGATCGTGAAGGTGCCGCCCCAGGTGATGCGAACGGTCGGCCCGACCTTGCCGCTGCGGGTGTAGCTGTGAGTGACGGTGTCGGTGCCTGCGGCCCCCGGTCCGGCGTCCTGCCGGGTCGCCCCGTCACCGAAGGACCAGTCGTAGCGCTGGGCCTCGGCCCGGATGTGGACACGCCGGCCGAGGAGCGTCTGGACGGGCAGGTCGTAGGACGACGTCGGGGTCCAGAAGCGCGTGGGGACGTTGACCAGCGTCTCGTCGCCCGGCTCGGTGACGGCCATCGCCCGCTCGAGCGGGTAGCTCTGAAACGCCCGCTCGACAAGCGGCGGGATGGCAACTTCCGGGGGCACGACGACCATCGGATCGTCGGCGGCGCCGAGGCACTGGTGGGGCGGGTCCATGACTCTGACCCACGGGGTGACCTCTCCCGTGGCGGTGTTCCGGGTGCGGGTCCAGACCCAGAACGCCACCTGGCCCTCGACCGGACAGATCGAGACGGCGCCCGGGCACAGAGCTTCGCCGCCGTCCGGGCCATTGCCGCTACACACGGCGTCCTTGCGCGCTTCCGTCACATGCCCGGCCCGTCGTCCAGCCCCCGGCACTGATACTGAAGAGGCACCCTCGGGCTCGACGTCCGATGGCGATTGCACGACAACAATCACGCGGAAGTCGTCCTCGCCGGATTGACCGCAGGTGACACTCGATTGGCCAGCGCACGCTGTATTCTGCGACACGGCGGCCACGGGGCCGACGAGCGACAACGCCGTCCCAAGAAGGCTCGGAACGAGCCAACCGCGGGTCACGTCGGCGATT
>JAOPWI010000215.1 GCA_025965755.1 Frankiales bacterium
CTGCGCGGTCAGCGTGCCCAGGTTGCGCTCCCGCAGCTGCTCCACGGTGCTGGCCGTGGCCGAGGCCTGGGTCTGCGGGGTTTCGGTGTCCTCGGGCCCCGGCCCGGCCGCGTCGGGGTCGGCCAGCGCGTGCCCCACCTGGCGGGTCAGCCGCTGCGCGCGCACCGCCGTGCGCGGCCGGTCGCCGAACCACGCGGCGAAGACCCGGTCGAACCGGGCCAGGTCCTCCGGACCGCCGCACAGGGTCAGCCGGCAGGCCCAGTAGACGTCCTCGCGCCGCAGCGGGTCGAGCGACTCGACCGCCCGCACCGCCGCCTGGACCCGGTCGGCGGAGGCGTGCACCCCGGCGTGGCGCAGCGTCCGGGCCAGGCCCACCACGCTGTCGGTGGCGTCGTACGGCTCAGCCACCGGCGAGGGCCGAGTCGAGCAGCGCGCCGATGGTCTTGCGGGCGCGGTCCTGGTCCTCCCGGTACTTCAGGACCGCGCCGAGCGTCGCGGTCGCGGCGTCGGCGTCCAGCCGCTCGGCGCCGAGCGCGAGCAGCGCCTGGGTCCAGTCGATCGACTCGGCGACGCCGGGCGGCTTGAGCAGGTCCTCGCCGCGCAGCGCGGCCACCGCGGTGGCCACCTGGCGGGCCAGCTCGGCCGACGCCTCGGGCACGCGGGCGCGGACGACCGCGACCTCACGCTCGAACTCCGGGTGCTCGACCCAGTGGTAGAGGCAGCGCCGCTTGAGCGCGTCGTGCACCTCCCGGGTGCGGTTGGAGGTGACGACGACGACCGGCGGCACCTCGGCCCGGATGGTGCCGAGCTCGGGCACCGTGACGGTGAAGTCGGACAGCACCTCGAGCAGAAAGGCCTCGAACTCGTCGTCCGCCCGGTCGACCTCATCGACCAGCAGAACGCTCGGGCTGCTCTCCAGCGCCGCGAGCAGCGGCCGGGCCAGCAGAAAGCGCCGGTCGTAGACCTCGTGCTCGAGCTGGTCGACGCCACCGGCCGCGCCGGCCGCCTCGGCGGCCCGCAGGTGCAGCAGCTGGCGGGGGAAGTCCCAGTCGTACAGCGCCTGGCTGGCGTCGATGCCCTCGTAGCACTGCAGGCGCAGCAGCGGCGTCCCGAGCAGGGCGGCCAGGGCGACGGCCAGCGAGGTCTTGCCGACGCCCGCCTCGCCCTCGAGGAACAGCGGCCGCGGCAGAGCGAGCGCCAGGTAGGCCGCCGTGGCCGTTCCGGTGTCCGGCAGGTAGCCGACCCCGGTCAGCGCCGTCGCGAGCGCGGCGGGGTCCGCCACCCCTTCGGGCAGCAGGCCCCGCCGGCGCGTCATGGGCTCAGCCTGTCAGGCCCGCCGCGCGAGCCACCGCTCGGGCGGTCAGGACGCGGGCGAGATGGGCGCGGTAGTCGGCCGCGCCGTTCAGGTCGCTGGGCGGTGTGGTGCCGTCCGCGGCGGAGGCGGCCGCCGCCTTCACCGACCCGACGTCGGCCGGTGCGCCGGCCAGGGCGGCCTCGGTCGCCCGGGCGCGCACCGGCGTGGCGCCCATGTTGGTGAGCCCGATCCGGGCCTCGGCCAGGGAGCCGTTGTCGCGGCGCACGGCCACCGCCACCCCGACGATCGCCCAGGCCTGGGCCACCCGGTTGAACTTCTCGTAGTGGACGCCCCACTGCCCCTGCAGCTTGGGCACCCGCACCTCGACGAGGATCTCGTCGGGCTGCATCGCCGTCTCCAGGTAGTCCACGAAGAACTCCGACGCGGGCACGGTGCGCCGGCCGCCGGGTCCCTCCAGCACCATCGAGGCGTCCAGGGCGAGGGCCACCGCGGCCAGGTCGCCGGCCGGGTCGGCGTGGGCCAGCGCCCCGCCGAAGGTGCCCCGGTGGCGCACCGCCGGGTCCGCGACGGTGGCCGTCGCGGCCACCACCAGCGCGGCGTGCCGGGCGACCAGCGGGTCCCGGAGAACGTCGTCGTGCCGGGTCATCGCGCCGATGACGAGGGCGTCCCCGTCGTCGCGCACACCCCGCAGCTCCTCGACCTTGCGCAGGTCGACGAGGGTGGAGGGAAAGGCCAGGCGCAGCCGCAGCACCGGGATCAGGCTCTGCCCGCCGGCGAGGACCTTGCCGTCCTCTCCCGCCTCGCCGAGCGCCGCCACCGCGTCGGCCACGCTGGTGGGCGCGACGTACTCGAACGGAGCGGGGATCACGCGGCACCTCCGGAGGTCGCGGCCGTCTGCGCGCCGCCGTAGGACACCGTGCCGGACGGAACGCGCAGCGTGCCGTCGTCGTGGATGGCGCGCCAGACCCGCTCCGGCGTCGCCGGCATGTCGATGTTGTCGACCCCCCAGGGACGCAGCGCGTCGACGACGGCGTTGATGACCGCCGGAGTCGAGGCGATCGTGCCGGCCTCGCCGACGCCCTTGACGCCCAGCGGGTTGCTGGTCGACGCGGTCTCGGTGCGCCCGGTGTGGAAGTGCGGCAGGTCGGCCGCGCTCGGGATCAGGTAGTCGACCATCGAGCCGGTGATGAGGTTGCCCTCGGCGTCGTGGACGGCCTCCTCGTACAGCGCCTGGGCGATGCCCTGCGCGAGCCCGCCGTGGATCTGGCCCTGGACGATGACCGGGTTGACGATCTTGCCGACGTCGTCGACGCAGACGTACTTGCGGATCTTCGTGAACCCGGTCTCGGTGTCGATCATCACCGCGCACAGGTGGGTGCCGTGCGGGTAGCTGAAGTTCTCCGGGTCGTAGACGTAGTCGCTGTCCAGCGTCGGCTCCATGCCCTCCGGCAGGTTGTGCGCCGCGAAGGTCGCCAGCGCCACCTGCTGGATGGTCAGGGACGCCTCCGGCGAGCCCTTGACCGTGAACGTGCCGCCGGCGAACTCCACGTCGCCCTCGGCCGCCTCGAGCAGGTGCGCGGCCACCCGCTTGGCCTTCTCGATCACCTTGCCGGTGGCCTTGTGGATCGCCACGCCGCCGACGACGAGCGAGCGCGACCCGTAGGTGTCCATGCCCTTCGGGCTCGAGTCGGTGTCGCCGGTGATGACCTCGACGTCCTCGAACGGCACACCGAGCGCGTCCGCCACGATCTGGCTCCACGCCGTGTGGTGGCCCTGGCCGTGCGGCGTCGCGCCGCTGGTCACCTCCACCTTGCCGGTGGGCAGCATCCGGATCTGAGCCGCTTCCCAGCCGCCGGCGCCGTACGACAGCGAGCCGAGCACCCGGGACGGCGCCAGGCCGCACATCTCGGTGAACGTCGAGATGCCGATGCCCAGCTGGACGGGGTCCTGGCGGGCCCGCCGCTCGGCCTGCTCGGCCCGCAGTGCCGTCATGTCGAACATCTGCTCGGCCAGCTCGGTGGCGGCCTCGTAGTTGCCGCTGTCGTAGGTGAGCCCCGCGACCATCTCGAACGGGAACTCCTCGTGCTTGATCCAGTTCTGCTTGCGCAGGTCCATCGGGTCGCGCCCGAGCTCGGCGGCCAGCTCGTCCATGATCCGCTCGATGGCGTACGTCGCCTCCGGGCGGCCTGCCCCGCGGTAGGCGTCGGTCGGCGTCTTGGTCGTGAAGACGCCGGTGCAGGTGAAGGAGTAGGCGTCCATCTTGTAGATCGCCGGGAACATGAAGGCGCCGAGAATCGGCACGCCCGGCGTCACCAGCTGCAGGTAGGCCCCCATGTCGGCGAGCAGCTCGACCTTGAGGCCGAGCAGCGTGCCCTCGGGAGTCGCGGCGATCTCGATGTCCTGGATCTGGTCGCGGCCGTGGATGGTGGCCTGGTAGTGCTCGCTGCGCGACTCGGTCCACTTGATCGGGCGCCCGAGCTTGCGGGCCACGACGAGGGCCAGCACCTCCTCGGCATAGACGTTGAGCTTGCAGCCGAAGCCGCCCCCGACGTCCGGCGCGATCACCCGGATCTTGTGCTCGCCGATGCCGGTGACCAGCGCCAGCATGACCCGCAGGATGTGCGGGATCTGGGTGGAGGAGTAGACGGTGTAGTCGTCCGCGGCCGCGATGGGGGCCACGACGACCGAGCGCGGCTCCATCGGGCTGGGCAGCAGGCGCTGCTGGCGGAACCGGCGCCTGACCACCACGGCGTCGGGATGCCCGGCGAGCGTCTCGGCGTAGTCGGCGCCACCCGCGAAGGGCCAGGTGAAGCAGGCGTTGGTCCCCTTGTCGGAGTGCACCAGCGCAGCGCCCTCGGCCAGCGCGGCCTCCATGTCGACCACGGCGGGCAGCTGCTCGTACTCCACGACGATCGCCTCGAGGGCGTCCGCCGCGGCGTAGCGGTCGCGCGCGATGACCACGGCGACGCCGTCGCCGACGTAGCGCACCTCGTCGACCGCCAGCGGGGAGTGATCGGGGTGCACCATCTCGGGAGTGACCGGCCAGGCGCACGGCAGCGATCCCTGCACGTCGGCCAGGTCGCGGCCGCTGTAGGCGGCGATGACGCCCGGCATCTCCAGCGCAGGCGACACGTCCACCGACAGCACCCTGGCGTGGGCCATCGGGCTGCGCAGCACCGACATGTGCAGCAGCCCCGGGAGCGTGATGTTGTCGGTCCAGTTGGTCTGGCCGGTGAGGAGCTTGGCGTCCTCCTTGCGACGGCGGCCGCGGCCGAGCTCGCCACCGGCGTACGGCTTGTGCACCGCCTCGGGGTGCTCGGCGATCTGCTCCGCGACGAAGCCGGCGTCCATCTGCTCGGTCATGCGCGGGCTCCCGCCGGCTGCGCCTGCGCAGGAGCAGCGTCCTGGAAGCTGCCGCGGTGGGCGCCCTGTCCGCGCAGCTCCGAGGCGGCCGACAGCACCGCCTTGACGATGTTGACGTAGCCGGTGCAGCGGCAGAGGTTGCCCTCGAGGCCGTGCCGCACCTCGTCCTCGGTCGGGTCGGGGTTGGTGCGCAGGAGGTCGACCGCCGCCATGACCATGCCGGGAGTGCAGTAGCCGCACTGCAGGCCGTGGTGCTCCTGAAAGGCCGTCTGCACGGGGTGCCAGGCGCCGTCGGTGCCCTCGCCGCCGTCCAGGCCCTGGATGGTGGTGATGTCGGCGCCGTCGGCCTGCACGGCCAGGACCGAGCAGGACTTCACGCTCTCGCCGTCCACGTGCAGGATGCACGCCCCACAGTTGCTGGTGTCGCAGCCGACCGGCGTGCCCACCCGGCCGAGCTTCTCGCGCAGGTGGTGGACCAGCAGGGTCCGTGGTTCGACGTGGTCCTCGTAGACCACGCCGTCGACCTTCATGCTCACCCGGGCCACTGGGCCTCCCTCTGCCGGTGCGACGGCCGGCCAGCAGGCCGACCCGTGACCTGTGGCGCAGGTCACACCGGCACCCAACACGCAGGGCGGGCAGTCCGCAAGAGGAGCGCCTCAGGCGGTGGCGTGCTCCGCGCGGCGCTGCTCGACGGTCGCCTGCACGGCGAAGTGCACCCCGGGCGACAGCACCGTGAGCAGGAGAACGGCGAACGGGACCCGCCAGCGCAGCCAGCTCCACTCGCTCAGGACGAGCAGGACGACGGCCACGAACAGGGCGCCGTGCACGGGCCCCAGCACCGGCACGAGGTCGGTCTCGGTGGTGCGCTTGAGCACCGAGCCGATCAGCAGGACGACGAACGAGATGCCCTCCAGGGCAGCCACGACGCGCAGGGCACGGACACCGGCGGGCAGGTTCATGTCAGGTCTCCAGCTGGAAGTCGGCGAAGTCGAAGCCCGGCACGACGACGCAGCCGGACAGCACAGCCTCGCCCGCCGCGGGCGCCGCCGCCTGCCACTGCCCCGGCTCGACGACGTGCTGTCGCTCACCCTCGGGACCCAGCACGACGGTGTGGGTCAGCGCGGGCCGGTCGCCGGTGCCGCCGAGCCGCAGCTGCAGCGGGCCACCGCCCTGCCACAGCCACAGCTCGGCCGACCGCACCCGGTGCCAGCGCGAGGCCTGGCCGGGCTCGAGCAGGAACAGGATCGACGTGGCCGGCGAGCGGTCGCCGTACGGGGTCGGCGTCGCGCCCGGGGCCCGCCAGGTCTCGCGGTACCAGCCGCCCTCGGGGTGCGGCTGGAGGTCCAGCGCAGCCGGCGTCACGCCGTCAGCCCGGCCACCAGCTCGTCGGCGGCGGCGTACGGGTCGAGCTCTCCGGCCACGACGCGACCGGCGAGCGCGTCGAGGTTCTCTCCACCGCGCAGGTCGCCGATCCGGGCGCGCAGCACGGTGAGCGCGATGGCCTCGACCTCGTCGGCGGCCCGGGCCCGCCGGCGGCGGTCGAGCTCGCCCTTCTCGGCCAGCCAGGCGCCGTGCCGCTCGATCTCGGCGACGACCTCGTCGGCACCCTCGCCCTTGGCGGCGACGGTCTTCAGGATGGGCGGGCGCCAGCCGTCGTCGGTCCGGCGGTCGCCGAGGCTGAGCATGTAGCGGATGTCGCGGACGACCGTGTCGGCGCCCTCGCGGTCGGCCTTGTTGACGACGAAGATGTCGGCCACCTCGAGGATGCCGGCCTTGGCCGCCTGAATGCCGTCACCCATGCCGGGAGCCAGCAGGACCAGGGTGGTGTCGGCCAGCGAGGCGACCTCCACCTCGGCCTGGCCCACGCCGACGGTCTCGATGAGCACGACGTCGCAGCCGGCGGCCGAGAGCACCCGCAGAGCTTGCGGCGTCGCCCACGACAGCCCGCCGAGGTGGCCTCGGCTGGCCATCGAGCGGATGAAGACGCCGTCGTCGGTGGCGTGGTCCTGCATGCGCACGCGGTCACCGAGCAGCGCGCCGCCCGAGAAGGGCGACGACGGGTCGACCGCGAGCACGCCCACCTTCATGCCGCGGCGCCGGTAGGCCGCGACCAGCGCGCTCGTCGACGTGCTCTTGCCGACGCCCGGGGAGCCGGTCAGGCCGACCACGCGGGCGTGTCCCGCCCGCGGCGCGAGCAGGGCCATCACCTCGCGCAGCGCGGGCGAGGCGTCCTCCACCAGGCTGATCAGCCTGGCGACGGCACGCGCCTCGCCCGCCTCCGCGCGGGCGACGAGGTCCGGGACGTCGAGCGGCCGCCGGCCCCTGGCCGGAGCCGCCGACGTCACGCGGGAACGTGCAGGATGAGCGCGTCGCCCTGGCCGCCACCGCCGCAGAGCGTGGCCGCACCGGCGCCGCCGCCACGACGACGGACCTCGTGGATCACCGTCAGCGCGAGGCGGGCGCCGGACGCGCCGATCGGGTGGCCCAGGGCGATGGCGCCGCCGTTGGGGTTGAAGACGTCAGCGCCCGGACCACTGCCCAGGCCCAGGTCGCGCTGCGAGGCCAGGCCGACGGCCGCGAACGCCTCGTTGACCTCGATCGCCTTGAGGTCCTCGAGCGAGACGTCGCTGCGGCTGAGGGCCTTCTTCAGCGCGTTGGACGGCTGCAGCTGCAGCGAGTTGTCCGGGCCGGCGACGACGCCGTGGGCGCCGATCTCGGCGATGATGCGGTCGGTCACGCCCAGCTGCTCGGCCTTGGCGCGGCTCATCACGACCACCGCGGCGGCACCGTCGGAGATCTGCGACGCGTTGCCCGCGGTGATGGTGCCGTCCTTGCGGAAGGCCGGCCGCAGCTTGCCCAGGGACTCGACGGTGGTGCCGGGGCGGACGCCCTCGTCCTCGCTGATGACCAGCGGGTCACCCTTGCGCTGCGGGACCTTGACCTCGACGATCTCGTCGGCGAAGCGGCCGTCCTTGATCGCGGCGGCGGACAGCTCGTGCGACCGGGCGGCGTACTCGTCCTGCTCCTCACGCGAGAAGCCGAACTTGTCGTTGGCGCCCTCGGTGGCCTCTCCCATGGGCACGCGGTCGAAGGCGTCGAACAGGCCGTCGTGGTAGGTCGCGTCCAGCAGCTCGGCATTGCCGTAGCGGTAGCCGGCGCGGGCCTTCTGCAGCAGGAACGGCGCCTGCGTCATGGACTCCATGCCGCCGGCGACGACCACGTCGTACTCGCCGGCGCGGATCAGCTGGTCGGCCATCGCGATGGCGTTGAGGCCGGACAGGCAGACCTTGTTGATCGTGAGCGCCGGCACCTCCATCGGGATGCCGCCCTTGACGGCCGCCTGGCGGGCCGTGATCTGACCCTGGCCGGCCTGGAGCACCTGACCCATGAGGACGTAGTCGACGGCGTCGCCCGAGATGCCGGCGCGCTGCAGCGCCGCCTCGATCGCGAAGCCGCCGAGGTCCATGGCGGTGAACGCGGCCAGGGAGCCGGACATCTTGCCGATGGGGGTGCGGGCTCCGCCGACGATCACGGAGCGGTTCGCCGCGTTGGAAGATGCGCCGGCCATGTGGGTCCTCTGTTCCTCAGCTGCGGTCAAGGGTGGATCGAGTGCCTGCGACGATACCCAGCAGCAACCCGCCGTCCAGAAGGAGCCTGACCGTGCAGATTCCGAAGTCCCGAGTCCTGGGCATCGACCACGTCGGCATCGCCGTCGCCGACCTGGACGCCGCCATCGCGTTGTATGAGAACGCGTTCGTCATGACCTGCGTGCACACCGAGGTCAACGAGGATCAGGGCGTGCGCGAGGCGATGATGGCCGTCGGC
>JAOPWI010000218.1 GCA_025965755.1 Frankiales bacterium
AGCACCGGCGCACAGCTGTCCGTCGCGCCGCTCATCACCGCGCTGCTCGAGGACCTGCTCGACACCGCCCGCACCCTCGCCGCCGCCACACCACACGGCCGGCTCGACCCGCCGCTGCTGCTGCTGCTCGACGAAGCCGCCAACATCGCCCCCATCCCCAGCCTGCCCAACCTGCTCGCCGACGGCGGCGGCAGCGGCATCACCACCGTCACCGTCCTGCAGTCGCTCGCCCAAGCCCGCAGCCGGTGGGGAGAGGCCGGCGCCGACGCCATGTGGGACGCCGCCACCACCAAGATCGTCCTCGGCGGGCTCGCGCACGCCGACGACCTGCAGCGCATCAGCCGCCTCGCCGGCGACATCGACCTCCCGCACGTCACCCACAGCTCCGGTAGCGGCGGACCCAGCCGCAGCACGAGCACCCGCCGGCTTCCGGCCCTGCCACTGGAACGAATTCGCTGCCTGCCCGCCGGTCAAGCGCTGGTCCTAGCCCGCCGCTGCCCGCCCGTCCAGGTCCAGCTCAGCCCATGGTGGCAGCACCCCAGCCAGCGGAACCGCCAGGCGCGCGAGGCGCAAGACACTGCAAGGACGAGCCCATGACCCTTTCGCTGGAGGACGAGATCCTGCTGCTGCGCGCGCAGGTCGACTACTTGCTCGAACGCCTGGCCGAGGCCCCCGAACTCGCCGAACGTCCCGTCACCTGGACGACGCTGCACCCGGCGCAGGCCGGCGAGCAGTGGGCGTTGCTGATCGACTGGACCAGCTGGCTGCGCGAGCGATACCAGCTCCACGAGCACATCCCGGCCTGCTGGTTCGCCCACGGCGCCCTCGTCGAAGAGCTCTCCGCGCTCAGGTCCGCCTGGGTCGGGGCCTACCTCGACCCACACGCCGCGCTGGGCGACCCCGCCAACTGGCACGACCTGCTCGATCGCACTCGTTACCGGCTGCGGGCCTGGGACCGCAACGGCTGCAGCGACGGCACCCACCGCCCCGACCTCACCCTGCCGGACGACACCGACGCCACCCTGCGCGAACAAGCCCTCTCCGACGACCTCTCCCGCCGCAGCGAACAGGAGTAAGCCCATGACCACCGCCGCCACGCACCACGCCACCGCCGAGGACCGGCTCTGCCTCAATACCGACCAGGCCGCCGCCCTGCTCGGGATCAGCAAGTGGCTCCTGTTGCAGGAGACGAACCGTGGCAACGTCCCGCACAAGCGCGTCGGCCGCCGGCTGCTGTACAGCCGTCAGCGCCTTCTTGAATGGCTCGGCGGCGAGCAGGGCTGACTTGCCTCGCGGGTCTCCGCAGCCATGACGGCGCTTCTGGCCGACTGCCAGGCCCACTTCTAGTGCAAGGCGACGGCAAGCCGTAGCAACAGGGCCGCTGCCGTGAGGACAAGCAGTACGACGTATAGGGAGCGCGTGAATCGCCGCGGCGTCGGGATGTATCGACCGAGCCCGCGACTGTCGAGCCGCTCCAGCGCTGCCCGTAGGCGGCAACGGTTGACGACATGCACGGACCCTAAGGAAGCTCCTCAGGTCGTCAACAGGGGGCCGGCATGGGGCAGGAGCTTGTAGATCTCTCGGGCGACGTGGCGCTTGAGGCATCTCATGATGAAGCGGGTCCGCTTGCCTTCCTTGCGTCGGCGTTCGACATAGCTGCGGGTTGCTGGGTCGGTGGCCATGCGGCTCAGGACGATGGTCCAGAGGGCGCTGTTGGCTTGCCGGTCGCCGCCGCGGTGGAGCCGGTGGTAGCCGCTGGTCTTGCCGCTGCCGGTCGGGATCGGCGCGACGCCGCAGAGCCGCGCGAACGTCGCCTCGTTGCGCAACCGCTCGGGGTTGTCGCCGACGGTGACGAGCAGCGTCGCTGCGGTGTGGAGCCCGACGCCGTTGGCCTCGAACAGCTGCGGCGCGGCCCGCTCGACGAGGACCAGGCGCCGGCGGTCGAGATCGGCGACCTCGGCGTCGAGGTACTGCGGCTCCAGCGCGTCCAGCGCCGAGCCCTTCGCGGGCCGCTCATATCGGGGCGGCTCGGCCGCGGCCAATGCTGCCCGGACGGTGTTGCGGGCCACGCCCAACCTGCGGGCGATCACCTTGATCGGCATCTTCTCCGTCAAGTGCAGACGACGGATCTCGGCCCAGTGCTCCACGGTGACCACTCCTCAAGGTCACCGAGGGGTCAAAGTTCCAGCGGCACCAAGGGGTCAGTGTTCAGGCGGCATCGACAGTTGCGGACAAGGTGAGGATGTCAGGCGGGTAGCAGTTCGTCGAGGAGGATGGCCTCGTCGCAGCTTGGGCAGTGCCCGCCGGTGCCGATGCGGCTGCAGAAGACGTTGCAGTCCTCGCACCGTTGCTGGCCGAAGTAGCGGGCGTCGCAGTCCGGGCACTGGTAAACGCCGCTGGCCCGGCGGGGCTTGACCGGCTCGGCGAGGACGTCGTCGGGGTGACTGTGGCGGTCGCGGTAGGCCCTTTGCCGGCACGCCGGGTTGCAGTACCGCTGGCGTCCACGCAGCAGGGGCAGCGGGCTGCGGCAGCTGGCGCAGACCGGCCGGGTCGTCACGCTGTCGTCACGCGACGGGATGGCGTTCATGCCGCTACGACGTCGACGGCAGCCTGGTGTGCGGCTTCGAACGCCGCCGGTGAGCGCATGCCGAGCGAGGAGTGCCGCCGTCGGGGGTTGTAGAAGGTCTCGAGGAAGTCGAAGACGGCGAGCTTGGCCTCGCGACGGGTGGTGAACCGTCCGCCGGGTTGCTGGTCGAACAGCTCACACTCGATCGTGGCGAACACGCTCTCGGCCAGAGCGTTATCGAGCAGTCCGCGACGCTGCCCATGCTGGCCAGGGCCCCGTGCCGGCGCCTCGGCCAGAGCGTTATCGAAGCAGTCCGCGACGCTGCCCATGCTGGCCAGGGCCCCGTGCCGGCGCAGCTCACGTTCCAGCGCGTGCGAGCTGCCCTCCCCGCCCCTGTCGCTGTGGTGGGTCACGCCGGGGACGTGCCCGCCGCGGCGGGCGACGGCCATCGTGACGGCGTCGACGACCAGGTCGGTCTTGCGCTGTGAGGCCATCGACCAGCCCACGACCAGGCGGCTGAACACGTCGGTCACGCACGCCAGGTAGAGCCAACCTTGGACGGTCGGGACATAGGTGACGTCGGCGACCCACAGCTGGTTCGGGCAGGCCGCGACGAACTTGCGGTCCACCAGATCCGGCGCGACGTCGGCCTTCGGGTTCTGCCGGGTGATCGAGAACGACCGCTTCCGGCGGGAGCAGCCGACGATGTCGGCTCCTCGCATCAGCCGGGCGATGCGCTTGCGCCCGACCTTGACCCCGACGTCGGCAAGCTCGGCGTGGATCCGCGGGGCGCCGTAGACCTTGCGGTTGGCGTCGTAGGCGGTGCGGATCTGCTCGGTCAGCACCTCATCAGCCAGGGCACGGGCCGACCTGGGCCGGCGGGCCCAGGCTTAGAAGCCCGAGCGGCTGACCTTCAGCAGCCGGCACAGCACGGTGACGTCGTAGTGCGCCTTCTCCGTGTCGATGAAGGTGAAGCGGCTCACCTCGTCGACTCCGTCACGAAGAAGGCCGCCGCTTTCTTCAAGATCTCCCGCTCGACCTTGAGCTTGGCGTTCTCACGGCGCAGCTTGGTCAGCTCAGCGCGCTCGGAGGCCGTCAGCGGCAGCAGAGCATTGCTGTCAGGCACGCCGCGCTCGGCGTTGTCGGCCTTGACCCAATTCCCCAACGTCGTGTCGTTGATCTGCAGGTCACGGGCGACCTCCGCGACGGTCTTACCGCTGGCCCGGACCAGCTCCACGGCTTGCTCCCGGAACTCTGCCGGGTACTTGCTCGGACGGCCCATCAGGACCGCTTCCTCGGGCGAGGTGCCCAAGATCAGGGTGTCCACCGAAGCGGGTCAACTCCACGCATGTGTCCACGGCGCGGCGTGCTCGCGTAACTGCGCGTCATGGGGGTCGGCGGTCGACCGGTCGTCGCAAGTTTGTGCCTAGTGACCAGGCCGAGAGCCTTGTGCGCCACGAACGGCTGGTCCGTACGGGGGTCCCGGGCTGCCGCGGCTGCCGGGACCGCGCGGGTGGGGTGAGCAGCGAATTGCGCCACACGGCGCGTGGCCTCAAGACTCGGAACGTCTCAGGCCAACTGGCAATCCTCGTAACAGCGCAAAACGCATGCACACTCTGCATTCACGGCGATCGGCGCGGAGCTCAGGCGATGCGGCCTTCCTACCGGCGACCGGTCGCGGTTTGAGCGTCGAACCGTCGCTTCCGTGTCGACTTGAGCGCTTAGCGGCTTAGGTGGACGGCCTTGTCGACCGTTCTCTTCGGCACGCCTCGAGAGGTCGTGGGTCGGGTCGACTGGCTTGAGCTCGAAGTGTGCGGAAGTGCAAATGTCGGTACATGGCATGGCCCGAAGCGGCCATTGTCTGGGTCGTTCGGGCTAGGGCAGTGTCCGGCGCCTGTCCGAAGCGGGGCTTAATCACCTCCGTGCCCTGGGTTTGGTTGCGGAGGTTTCTCATGTCTGGTCGTTTCCGTCTTGCAGCTGTCGCGCTGGTGTCAGCGGCGGCGCTGCTGGCGACGTCTGCGCCCGCGGTGGCGTCGGAGCCGGAGTCGTCCGGCGAGTCGGCGTCGCTTGCGACGCCATCGCCGGATGCCGATTCTGCTGTTGTCGCGCCGGTGGGCCGGGCGGGCACGGTGGTGGGTCAGCGTCGGTCCCCGCGGGTGCTGCCCGAGCGTCCGGTCCCGGGCGGTGTCAGTGAGAGCAGGCGGGGTGAGGACCCTGACGAGCCGAGGGTGGAATTGACTGATCTCGATCCGGTTGCCGACCGTGACCCGGCTGTTGCGCTGACCGGGCAGGGAGGCTCCGCGACGCCGTCGGCGACGACAGTTGGCGGCGCCGGCGCCAAGACGGCGAGCAGCCTCAGCGTGCAGTCCGAGGTGGTTGGCGGTGACTGTTGCGCGTCCTACCGCTCGCCGACGTGGGAGTCACGTGACCCTTCCGGTGAGCTGGGCCTGGAGGCGTTCGAGTCGCCGTCGATGGTGTTCGACCCAATCCGGAATGAGACGGTTCTGTTCGGTGGGGTGGCGTGGAACGGGCCGACGGACGGCACGTACGTCTTCGACGGGACCCGCTGGACGTTCCGAACCCCGGCGGCCTCGCCGTCGGCCCGGTATGGGGCGCACATGGCCTGGCACGCCGGGACCGGCAAGGTGGTCCTGTTCGGCGGGACGAATGGCACCACCCGGTTCAACGACACGTGGACGTGGAACGGCACGACCTGGACGCAGCTGACCCCGGCGACGTCGCCGTCGGCCCGGTCGGCCGGTGCGATCGCGGAGCTCCCGGCGGCCGGTCAGCTGGTCTTGTTCGGGGGCTTCGGCACTGTGGCTCTCGGTGACACGTGGACCTTCAACGGCACCACCTGGGCGCAGCTGTCGCTGTCGGGCGTTCCGGGGGTGCGGTCCAACGCGGCGATGGCCTATGACGCCAGTTCGGGCAAGATCGTCATGAACGGCGGCGCCAACCCGAGCCTGACGTTCAGCGACACCTGGACGTTCAGCGCCGGCGCCTGGACCTACTCCTCAACCCCCGGCCCGGGCGCCCTGAGCGGCCATGTCGCGGCCTACGACGCGGCGTTGCGTCGGGTCGTGGTGCACGGCGGGTACAGCCCGACTAGCAGCACGGTGAGTGTGCACAGCTGGGTCTTCAACGGCACCAGCTGGGGCCACCTGGAGGCGCCGATGGCCCCTGCGGTCCGTTACAACGCGGCGATGGCCCGGACCCCGCGCAGCGGCCAGCTGGTCCTGGTCGGCGGGACCGATGGGACCTACCGGCGTTACGGCACCGCCGTGTTCGACTGGCCCCGGTCTGGCGCTCAGCGTGGCTACAAGCTCGAGGAGCAGCAGCTCAGCGATCGGCTCGGCCTGGCCGTCAACGTCGGCGGCGGCAACCTGCTGGTCGAGGCGCAGGACCTGTTCGTCCCGGGTGTCGGTGTGCCGCTGAGCATGAACCGCTACTACAACAGCCAGAGCGGGATGCACGCCTTCTCCAAGGGCTACGGCTGGTTCTTCGGCACCGGCGAGGATCTGTGGCTGCAGCTGCAGCCCGACGGCTCGCGGCTGCTCGTCGGGTTCGACGACTCGACCTCCGGCGGCGCCTACTTCCGCAACGACAGCGGCGTCTACGCGACGCCGCCGGGTATCGACGCCGACCTCAAGAACGTCGGTGGGGTGTTCGAGCTGACCTACCGCGGCAGTGGCCGCAAGCAGACGTTCGCCACCAACGGTGATCTGACCAAGGACGTCGACCGCAATGGCAACGGCCTGACCTTCGCCTACTCCAGCCCGCATCTGCTCAGCACGATCACCGACGCGGCCGGCCGGACCGTCACCTACGCCTACGCCAACGGCTTCCTGGCCTCGATCACCGACAGCGCCGGCCGCAGCGTGCAGTACGGCTACACCAACGGCTTCCTGACTTCCGTCACGGACGCGAACGGCAAGGTCACCGGTTACAGCTACGACGCCACGACCGGTCTGCTCATCTCGATCACCAGTCCCGGCGGCCGGGTCACCAAGCTGACCGTCGACAACCGGTCGCGGCTCACCGGGATCACCCGGGTCACCGACGTGCCGGCCGGGACCGGCCCGACGACCAGCTACACGTACAGCCGGCCGCTGACGACCGACGGTGAGGCGATCTGGCGGACCCTGTCGGTCGCGCCGAAGTACACCGGCACCACGACCGGCACCACCTACGTCACCAACAGCGTCAGCCAGGCCAGCAAGGTCACCGACCCGCTCGGGCACTCCCGCTCGGCGACCTACAACGCCAACGCCAGCGTCGTCACCGCCGTCGACGCGATGACCGCCGCGAACACCACCACCAACGCCTTCGACACCGACAACCGGGCGACCGGCAGTACCGCCCCGACCGGCGCGCAGAGCGCTTTGACCTACGGCGAGCCGACCGGACTGGTCACCAACCCGGTCGCGCACTGGCAGCCCGACACCAGCACCGACCCGGACGGCAACCGGACCTCCCTGACCTACGACACGTTCGGCAACATCACCCGGGCGCAGAGCACCACCCCGGACCAGAACGGACAGCCGACGGCCGGCGCCGACAGCACCTACACCTACAACCCCGCCGCGCCCGCCGCGGCCCTGTGCGGCGGCAAGCCCGGACAGGCCTGCACCGCCACCGACGGCCGCGGCAAGATCACCAGCTACACCTACGACACGCTTGGCCAGTCCACTGCGGTCAACAACCCCGCGCCGCTCGGCGACACCTCGGCCACCTACGACACCAAGGGCCGCACCGCCACCAGCACCGACGGCAAGAGCACCGTCACCCGGTACACCTACGACGAGCTGGACCGCACCACCCAGGTCCGGATCGGCACCACCACCTGCACCACCAGTGACGTCGCCGCTGGGAGCTGCCTGACCTACACCTACGACGACGACGGCAACCGGCTCAGCCAGACCGACCAGACCGGCACCACCAGCTACCTCTACGACCCGCTCAACCGCGAGACCCAGCGCACCCTGCCCGGGTCGGCGCCCCAGGGCGGGGCGTTCAAGATGACCCACGACGCCAACGGCAACCTCGCCAGCACCGAAGACCCTGGCGGCATCACCAGCTACAGCTACGACGCCGCCAACCAGCTCACCCGCCTCGCCGAGCCCGGCGGGTCCTGCTCCGGCAGCGGCCAGAGCGCCGGCTGCACCTGGTTCGGCTACAACGAGAACGGCTTCCGGACCAGCACCACGTACCCGACCACCCCGGCCACCGTCATGACCGCCACCCCCGACGCCTCCGGGCGCATCTCCCGGATCAAGTACGTCGCTGGCACCACGACGCACAGCGACTTCGCGTACACCTACAGCCGCAGCGTCGGGACCACCGCGACCGACGGGGTGCTGACCCGCACCCGCACCGACCACACCGCCGGCCTCACCACCAGCTACGGCTACGACGACCGCGCCCAGCTCCTTAGCGCCGTGGAGAAGAACACCGGCGGCACCACCACCGGCTCCTGGACCTACGGCTACGACCTGGCCGGTAACCGCACCAGCGCCAGCCTGTCCGGCACCCCCGGCGCGCCCGTCACCACCTTCGGCTACAACGACGCCAACCAGCTCACCAGCCGCAACGGCAGCAACACGGGATTTGCCTACGACGCCAACGGCAATGAGACCGCCGCCATCGGCGCCACCACCCGCACCGCCGGCACCTGGAACAACAAGGACCAGCTCACCGCCGTCACCGCCGCTGGGGCCACCCACACCTTCGCCTACACCGGCCTGTCACAGAACACCCGCCTGACCGTCAACAACATCGGTCAGCGCAATACCGCCACCGGAATCACCGGCATCGGCACCGGCATTGGAACCGCCCCCACCATCTACATCCGCGAACCAGGCGGCACCCTCATCGGCCGAGGCGGCTACGGCACCACCGCCTACTACCTGTTCGACAACCAAGGCAGCGTCGTCGGACTCGTCAACATCAGCGGCCAAAAGATCAACAGCTACAGCTACGACCCCTACGGCATCAGCCGCAGCAAGACCGAGACCTTGGCCAATCCGTTCCAGTACACGGGTGGCCACCTCGACGCACAGACCGGCCTCTACAAGCTCGGTATCCGCTACTACGACCCAACACTGGGCCGGTTCACTCAGCCAGACCCGACTGGGCTCGATGAGCACTATGGGTACGCGGGCAACAGCCCTTGCAACTTTACGGACCCAAGCGGGGCCCTGTTCAGCGACAGGACGAACTGCATCTTCGCCATTTTTGGGCTTGGACTGTCCATTGCTGCTATGGTCCCGGCGCTCGCTGCAGGGCCACCAGGCGTTATCGCCGTCCTAGCCGCTTACGGCGTCTCCGCTCAGGGCGTTCTCGGCTCTTGCTACGACGACGACGGGGACCCTGTCCTGTGACACTGCCATCGGGGAGGCGTGGCGCCTCGCGACTCGTCTTCGTTCTTGTCGTGCTTGTGGGTCTGTTGACGGCCTTATCGGCCGTGAGCGGCGCCGTCGACGGCGAGGGCTGGGCTCAGCTGCGGCTAGCCGGTTCCCTGGTCATTATCTTTGGAGGCGCACTTGCGTTGATCCTCGGTCGACGAAGGGCATAGTCGCCAACCGACGAGGCGACGCAAGATCAAGACCAAGACCGGAGTAATGAAGCGTGCACGGTCTGGTGGAGGGTGCGAAGCCACGGGAGAGTGGTCTGGTGCCAGCACCGAGGAAGTACAACGACGAGCTGCGTGAGCGAGCGCAGCGCCTCGTCCGCGAGGCCAGGGAGCAGGAGCCAGCGCTGTCGCTGAACGCGGCGGTGCTGCGGATCGGTCCGCGGGTGGGGGTCAACCCGGACACCCTGCGGGGCTGGTGCAAGCAGGCCGATGTCGACGCCGGCCGGGCACCGGGAACGACGACGACGGACGCGGCGACGATCAAGCAATGCAGGCCGAGGTCCGGGAGCTCAAGCGCGCCAACGAGATCCTGCTGGCGGCCAGCTCGTTCGTCGCGCGGGAGCTCGACCCGCGACTGCCCTGGTAGTGGCCTTCGTAGCCGAGCACGCCGGCCGCTTCGGGGCCGAGCCGATCTGCCGGGTGCTCACCGCACACGGCGTCAAGATCGCCCCGAGCGGCTACTACGCCCACCTCAAGCGGCCGCCGTCAGCGCGAGCGCTTCGCGACGAGGCCGTGCTTGCCCGGATCCGGGTCGTGCACGGCGACCCTGAGCTGGGTCGCGGGCTCTACGGCGTCCGCAAGGTCGTGGCGCAGCTCTCCCGCGAGGGCGGTGTCGACGGGCGGGCGGTGTCCCACCGCAAGGTCGAGCGCCTGATGCGGGCCGACGGGTTGCGCGGGGTGCGTCGCGGCAAGCAGTTTGTCACGACCAGGGCCGACGAGAAGGCGGCCCGGCCACCCGACCTGGTCGAGCGTGACTTCACCGCGCCCGCCCCCAACAAGCTCTGGGTCGTCGACTTCACCTACGTCCCGACCTGGTCGGGCATGGCGTTCACCGCGTTCGTGTCCGACGTCTACAGCCGCCGCATCGTGGGCTGGCGGACAGCGAGCAGCATGCCGACCTCGTTGCCCCTGGACGCTCTCGATATGGCGCTGTGGACGCGAGCGCAGGCCGGCCAGACCGACGACCACGGGCAACTTCCGGGTCTTGTTCATCACTCGGATGCGGGCGCCCAGTCAGTACACCGCCATCCGCTACGCCGAGCGTCTGGCCGACGCGGGCGCTCTCGCGTCGATCGGCAGCGTCGGTGACAGCTACGACAACAGCCAGGCCGAGTCGCTGATCGGGCTCTACAAGAACGAGATGGTCAAGCGCGAGGGCCCCTGGCGGGGCGTCGACGACCTCGAGCTCGCCACCCTGAACTGGGTGCACTGGTTCAACAACAACCGGCTGCACAGCAGCCTCGACTACGTCCCACCCGTCGAGTTCGAGGAGCAGCACTACCGTCAGAACGAGCTCGTGCAGCAGCCGCTGCCGGGAGAACTCGCCCTCCACTGAACCGTGGACGCTTCAGCTCGTCATCGCGACGGCCCAGCTCATGCTGGTGCTCGACGACACCATTGCCAACATCGCCCTGCCGACGATCCAGCGCGAGCTCGGCGTCTCTGCTGCGGCCCTGCCGTGGATCGTCAGCGCGTATGTCCTGGCGTTTGGGGGCCTGCTGCTCTTTGGTGGCCGCCTCGGGGATCTTCTTGGGCGCCGCAGGGTCCTTCGCATCGGGATCGTCGTGTTCACGCTCGCGTCGCTCATCGGCGGGCTCGCCCCCGACGGCGGCCTGCTGATCGCCGCCCGGCTCGTCCAGGGCGTCGGCGCGGCGCTGGCGGCGCCGAACGCCCTGGCGCTGATTGCGACGACCTTCCCAGCGGGCGAGGCCCGGAACAAGGCCGTCGGGCTCTACGGCGCGATGTCGGGCCTCGGGATCGTCGTCGGGCTGCTCCTGGGCGGCGTCCTCACCGCGACCGTCGGCTGGCGTCCCGTCTTCCTCATCAACGTCCCGATCGGACTGGCGGTACTGGCGGGGACCCGCGCCCTCGCGGAGAGCGAGCGCCACCGGGGCCGGCTCGACGTCCCCGGCGCGGTGACCGCCACCATGGGCGTCGCCGCGCTCGCTTACGGCCTTACGCGCGCCGGTGAGCACGGTTGGGGCGACGCCTGGACTCTGGCGTCCCTCGCCGCCGCCGTCGTCTTGCTCACGGCGTTCGTCGTGGTGCAGCGCCGCACGGCGGACCCGCTCATGCCGCTGCGGGTCTTCGCGGACCGCGCCCGCTCCGGCTCGTACGCCGCGATGCTCGTCCTGGGCTCGGCGCTCATGGGGATCTTCTACGTCGTCACGCTCCACCTCCAGCAGGTCCAGGGCTTCGGCGCGATGCGGACCGGGCTGGCGTGGCTGCCGTTCGCCGTCGGAATCGTGGCCGGAACCGTCGTCGGCACTGGGGTCGTCGAGAGGGCCCAGCCCCGCGCGCTCGCCACCGCCGGTTTGAGCCTGTCCGCCGCCGCGCTCGCATCGCTCGCCACGCTCGGCCCGGAGACGTCCTACACGCTGCGGCTCGCACCGGCCATGCTCGCCTTCGCGTTCGGCGCGGGGCTGGCGTTCCCGCCGCTGACCCTCGCGACGGTGCAGGGGGTCGAGCGATCCCTGGCCGGCATCGCGTCCGCGCTGCTCAACACCGCCCAGCAGATCGGCGCGGCCCTCGGCCTGGCGCTGCTCACCAGCGTCGCGCTCGTCGCCAGCGACCAGCGCTTCCCCGGCGCCTTCGACCTGCTCTCGGGCGCCCTCGCCGAGGGCGACACCGCCCTGGCCGCTCGGGCGGGGGAAGCCCTGGCGCACGGCTTCGGCACTGCCCTGGCCGTCGAGGCCGTCCTGCTGCTCGCCGCCGCCGCCGTCGCCGCGCGCACCCTCCGCGCGGTGCCCGCGCCCGCAGCCCCCGAGCTCTAGGTTCCGACCGCATCGTCACCCACACACCACCGGTCAACCGTGGCGGACGTCATGAACCACAGCGAGCACGCCCCACCCCGAGGCCCGCGCCCTCACCGCCTCGCTGTCAGCGCGACGATGCACTGCCTCACCCGCTGCGCCTTTGGCGCGGTGAAGCCGCGGGTCTCTAGCGCGGCAGGCCTCCGCCGTCATCTGATCCGGGCCAGCAGGTCTAGCCCCCGCTCCTCGACCTGCCTCCGCCTCTTGCCCCCGGCCATGACACGCCCGAAGCGGCGGAAAGCGGCCATGTCCGGCCGTTCCCCGGGCCCGCCGCGGCGGCGCCGGCGGCACCAAGGGCTGCGGCTGGTGCTCACACCCGCCAGGATGCGGTCAGGCGGAGAGCTGCCGCGCGCCGGGCCGTCGGCGCCGCCCCGCACCGGACAGAACACCGGTGCCGGCCGGACCGGCCAGCTGCAGCTACAACGGCGCCTCCCATTGTTGGGCCGGCCGCCGGACGTGCGGCTGCCACGACGGAGACGCTGATCTCGCCTACGTCACCGCCGCCACGACAGCGGTGGCGGCTCTGATCGCAGTCCTGGTTAAAATTATGGTTGCAGTTCTGCCAGCACTGCACCTGTCAAGACCCAATTGAACTACACGGTGCACTTCTCTGACCTGCAGAGACAGGTCTCGGCCTATTTTGACCTCACCCATGAGCCGGCCTGGCGGTGTGGGGAGTCCTGGTTCGAGTGCCCTCAATGGCACCCGTGAAGGCGCAGGTCAGCAGCCCGCGGAGCCCGAAGAGGCACCAGGGCGCGGAAGCCTCGTTGGCTCGTCACGAAACCAGTGGAGCCGTCGCTCCTGGTACTCCGCCCGACCCGCGCTCCGAGAGTCGGCCGGAAGGTTGCGGGCAGCCGGGCGGAGGGCTCACGGTGCACCGGGCAAACTCTCGCAGGCGATGCCGTCGCCGTCGGCGTCGAGCCGTGCCACGTCGCCGTAGTACGGGTAATAGGTCTCGTACCAGTCCTGCGCCTCGCGCCAGCGCGAGAAGTCGCTGCAGTTCTTGCTGTCACCGGGATTGGCCGGCTGCCCGGTAGGGCTGGGGCTGGCCGAAGGGCTGGGGCTGGCGGTCGGGGTCGGGCTGGCAGTTCGGCTCGGGCTGGCGCTCGGGCTCGGGCTGGCGCTCGGGCTGGCGGTTGGGCTCGGGCTGGCGCTCGGGCCCGCGCTCGCGCTTGCCGCAGGACTCGGACTAGCGGGCGCGGCGCTTCCACAGTTGCTGATCATCTGGGCGAGCGCGTCGTACTCGGCTTGCGTGACGGTCAGCGTCCAGCGCTTCTTGATGTTGGACCAGTCGGTTGCGTAGGTGCACCAGTAGGCCGTCAGAGGGGGTTTCCACGCCTCCGGGCCGGAGGCGCCCTTGGACTGGTTGACGTTGTCCTCAACCGCGATCAGGTGCTCGGGGTTGCTGAGGTCGTTCGCGTAGGCCTGCTTCCGGGTGCGGTCCCAGTTATATGCGCCGGAGACGTGCGCGTTCTGCAGCGGCACCATGTGGTCCACGTCCACGTCGCTGGCGTTCGTCCAGGTGGTGCCGGTGTACGGGTCGCGCCACTCCCCGCTGCCGACGGTTCCCGGGCAGGACGCCGTGATCGTGGTGGCGCGCAGCGACTCGGCGATGAGCACTTCGGCGCGGGTGTCCTGGCAGTCGCTGTCGGCGTCGATCCAGTGCGGCCAGTCGTCCCGGCCGTAGGGGACGCTGGTGTTCTGCGCGGCGATGACCAGACCGGTGAGCGGGCTGGTCGGGCTGCTGGTGGGGGTCGGCGTGGCCGAACCGCCTGGGGCGTCGCCGAGGTAGTAGCCGAAGACGTCGACGATGAGATGGGTGCCGGAGCTGACGTAGACCGACACGCGTCCTTGATCACCGACGGATGCCAGGGCCGCGTTGGCGATCACCTGCCCGCGGGTGAAGTTCAGGTTGGAGGAACCGCCTCGCTCGGCCCTGCCGGTGGGGAAGACCTGGGCGAACCCGGTCGCGTCAGCGGCGACGGCGGACACGCCGAGGACGACGGCCGACACCCCGGAGGTGGGCAGGGACTGCCGGTTGGTGGTGTTGAGCTGCAGCTCGGTCCCTGCGGCGGGCCTCTGCCCATTGGTACCGAAGTAGTCCGAGGTGGTCCGGGTGTCCAGCTCGCGGGCGGGCTGGACGGCCTGGAACAGCCCCGCCGTGCTGGTGGCGGCGGTGCTGTTGGTGAAGTAGCCGGCGACATCGGCGAGCAGATGAGCGGCCTGGGAGGTGTAGAGGGTGACCTGGCCGTTGGCTCCGACGGGGACGATCACGAGGTTCGCGATGGTCTGACCCGCGCTGCTGGTGCCGATGTTGCTCGACGCGCCGAAGGCCGTGGTGCTGCCGGTCGGGACCACCTGCACGAAACCGGGCCGCTGGGTGCCGGTGGCTGTGACGTTCAGGGCGACCGCGGACACGCCAGAGGTGGGGACGCCGCCTCGGCCGGTCACCTGAAGCAGAACGCTGGCGCCCGCGCCAGGG
>JAOPWI010000301.1 GCA_025965755.1 Frankiales bacterium
TGTCGGTGCACAGCCCCGGGCGCGGCACCCGCAGCACGACGCCGGCGGCATCGCAGCGCTCCTGCGCGAGCGCCCGCAGCCGCGTGTTCGCGGCCACGCCGCCCCCGATCAGCAGGTGCCCGACGCCGTGCTCCTTGCACGCCCGCACCGCCTTGGCCGTCAGCACGTCGACCACCGCCTCCTGAAAGCTGGCGCAGACGTCGGCGACCGGCAGCTCGCCCTCGTAGGCCTCGACCCATCGGGCCACGGCGGTCTTCAGGCCGGAGAAGCTCACGTCGTAGGAGCCCGGCATGGCCCGGGGAAAGGCGATGGCCGTCCGGTCCCCGTCGCGGGCCATCCGGTCGACGACCGGTCCACCCGGAAAGCCGAGCCCCAGCAGCCGGGCCACCTTGTCGAACGCCTCGCCCGCCGCGTCGTCCACCGTGGCGCCCAGCGGCGTCATGGTGCGGGTGACGTCGTGCACCATCAGCAGGCTCGAGTGGCCGCCCGACACCAGCATCGCGATCGCCGGCTCGGGCAGCGGGCCGTGCTCCAGCACGTCGACGGCCACGTGCGCGGCCAGGTGGTTGACGCCGTACAGCGGGACATCCAGCGCGAGGGCGTACGCCTTCGCCGCCGCGACCCCGACCAGCAGCGCGCCGGCGAGCCCCGGCCCGGCCGTGACCGCGACCGCGTCGAGGTCGGCGAGCCGGACCCCCGCGGTCTCGAGCGCGCGGCGCACGGTCGGCACCATCGCCTCCAGGTGCGCCCGGCTGGCCACCTCGGGCACCACGCCGCCGAAGCGGGCGTGCTCGTCCACGCTGCTGGCGATCGCGTCCGCCAGCAGCGTCGTTCCGCGCACGATGCCCACGCCGGTCTCGTCGCAGGAGGTCTCGATTCCCAGGACCAGCGGCTCGTCGTTCACCCTCACCAGCCTAGGCGCGGCGGGTCATGACCCAGCCGTCGACGCCGCGGTAGTAGCCCTTGCGCACCCCCAGGCGCGTGAACCCGTGCCGGGCGTACAGCCGCTGCGCCGGCTCGTTGTCCGCCCGCACCTCCAGGCTGACGGTCCGCTGCCCGCGACGCGCGGCCTCCTCCAGCAGGGCAGCGAGCAGCCGCGCCCCCAGCCCGGTGCGCTGGTGCGCGGGCGCCACGGCCATGGTCTGCACGAACGCCTCGTCGGGGTAGTCGCACAGCCCCGCCCACCCGACCACCGCGGTGCCGTCCAGCGCGACCAGGTAGTGGCGGGTCTGCAGCTGGGCGAGCTCGGACCAGAACGCCCGGGCCGACCAGGGCTCGGGCGCGAACAGCTGGGCCTCCACCGGCACGATGGCGTCGATGTGCCACCAGCGCATGGGCTCGAGCGTCACCACGGCGCCCGCTCCGTGACCGTCCGCCCGTGCCGCAGGGACACCCGGTGGAGCAGGTCGCCGGCCCGCAGGTGCACCTCGTCGTCCAGCGTGCCGAGCAGCACCGCCTCCGGCCCGAGGTGGTCGCTCTCCCACGCCAGCCCGTCGCGGTCGTAGGCCGACACGCCCTCGTCGTCGAGCAGCAGCGCGAGCCCGCGGTCAGGGTGCGGGTCGAAGCCGCGAGCCGTCGGGCGGTCCAGCCGCGACCAGCGGTCCGGGTCGCCGGTGTCCACCAGGTACGGCCCGCCGCCGACCGCCACGAACAGCGTCGACGGCTGCGGCCAGGACGCGATGACCGACAGCCGCCCGGCGACCAGCTCGCTGGCGAAGACCCCCGTCCAGGTCCGGCCGGACGCCGACGTGATGCGCAGCCAGGCCCCGTCGCGCCCGCCGTCCCGCCGGGCGCCCGGGTAGTAGACGCGCTCCGCCACCTTGGACAGCCCCCGCAGGGTGCGCTCGTGCGCGGCGGTGAAGTCGTGCGGAAAGGCGTCCAGCCACAGCGGGGTGTCGGTCACGCTGAACGGCCCCCGCCCGACCACCCGCTGACCTTCTTGCTCGCCCCCGGCGGCACGGCGTCGGGCCGCCGCAGGTAGAGCGGCGTGAGCGCCTCTCCCGGCGCCCGGTCGACCACGCGCCGGGCGGCCAGCAGCACCAGCGCGTCGGCGGCCGGATAGCGCGGGTGTTCCACGACCTCGTACGCGGCGAAGTGCGCCCGGTAGCGCAGCGCCCCGTCGCCGAGGACCCGGCCTGACCAGGACGTCTCCCGCAGGGCGCTCTCCAGGGCGGCCGGCGTCATGACGACGGGGCCGGCGACGCGCTGGTCGTTCCCGTCGTACTCCGCCCAGTAGACCTCCCGCCGGCGGGCGTCGGTCACCACCAGGCGGGACCCGGCGCCGTCGTCCCAGGCGGCGACCGCGTCCAGCGAGCAGCAGCCGTACGCCGGAATGCCCAGGGCGTCGCACAGCGCGGCGGCGGTGGCGATGCCGACCCGCAGCCCGGTGAACGGCCCGGGCCCGAGGCCGACCGCGACCGCGGTCAGGTCGCGGCGGTCGGCGCCCATCTCCTGCAGGGCGTCGCGCACGCAGACCGCCAGCAGCTCGCCGTGCCGCTGCGGGCCCGGCCCGTCGGGCTCGACGGTCCGGGTGGCCGACCGGCCCCACCGCGGCGGGTCGCCGTCGGCCAGCTCCACGACCGCAGCCGAGACCGCGGGCGTGGAGGTGTCCAGACCGAGAACGAGCACCCGACGAGCCTAGGCCTCGACCGGGCTCAGGAGGCGTACTGCGCCACCAGCTCGCGCTTGAGCACCTTGCCGGACGGGCCGAGGGGGAAGCCGTCCACGAAGATCACCCGGCGCGGGTACTTGTACGACGCCAGCTTCTCCCGCGACCAGGCGACGAGCTCCTCCTCGGTGAGCTCGCCCTCGCGGACCACGACCGCGCAGACCTCCTCGCCCAGCTTGGGGTCGGGCAGCCCGATGACGGCCACCTGGCCCACCGCCGGGTGCCGCAGCAGGACCTCCTCGACGTCGCGCGGGTAGACGTTGTAGCCGCCGCGCAGGACCATGTCCTTCTTGCGGTCCACGATGGTCACGTAGCCGTCCGCGTCCTTGGTGCCGAGGTCGCCGGTGCGGAACCAGCCGTCGACGATCGCCGCCGCGGTGGCCTGCGGCTTGTTGAGGTAGCCCTTGAAGACGTTGTGGCCGCGCACGACGATCTCGCCCAGCTCGCCGGCGGGCACCAGCTCGATGCGGTCGTCCAGCTCGGCCTTGGCGACCGCGGTCTCGACGCCCCAGATGTCCTTGCCGACGGTGCCGGCGCGAGGCGGGAAGCCCTTCTGGTTGAACGTCGCGACCGGAGAGGTCTCGGTCAGGCCGTAGCCCTCCAGCACCTGCGTGCCGAAGACCTCGGCGAACCGCTCGAGCACCGGCACCGGCAGGGCCGCCCCGCCCGACAGCGCCGACTTCAGCTGCGGCCGCAGGTCGGAGGACTTGGCGGCCTCGAGCAGCCCGACGTACATCGTCGGCACGCCCATGAAGATCGTGCACTTCTGGTCCACCAGCAGCTGCAGCGCCTGCGCGCCGTCGAAGCGCGGCAGCATGACGACGGTGGCGCCGACGTAGAAGGAGGTGTTCATGCAGCACGTCTGGCCGAAGGTGTGGAACAGCGGCAGGCAGCCGAGCACGACGTCGGTCTCGTCGATGTCGAACGAGTGCTGCGCCGACACGACGACGTTCATGGTCACGTTGAGGTGGCTGATCTCGGCACCTTTGGGCTTGCCGGTGGTGCCGCTGGTGTAGAGCACGACCGCGGTGTCCCCGGGCTCGCGGGGCACCAGGCCGTCGACCGGCTGCACGGCGAGCGCGAGCTGGTCGATGCGCGGGATCCCGGTCTCCTCGGGCTCCATGACCGACAGCACCGGGACGCCGGCGAGCTCGGCGCCCTTGGCCCCCTCGCCGAGCAGCGGCGCGGCGCAGATCAGCGCCTTGGCGCCGGAGTCGGTGAGGACGTACTCGATCTCCTCGGCCTTGAGCAGCGCGTGAACCGGCACGCAGACGCCGCCGAGGGCGAGCACGCCGTAGTAGGCCAGCGGAAAGTGCGGGGTGTTGGGCAGCAGCAGGGCCACCTTGTCGCCCGGGCCGACGCCCTGGTCGCGCAGGACGGCCGCGTACTGGCGGGCGTGCGCCCACAGCTGCGCGTAGGTCATCCGGGTGTCCCCGAGCACGACGGCCGTGCGGTCGGCGTAGCGGACGGCGGACTCGGCCAGGATGCTGGCAATGGTCATCGACACGGGAGAGCTCCTCAGGGACAGGGACAGGTGACGGGAGGGGTGACGCGAAACAAGTCTGCGACGGGGCGCGCATGCCGGTGGCGGCCGGCCCGTGAGGAACCGGCCGCCACCAGGCACAGCGGGGGTCGGGCTAGGCGTTCGGGATGCCGTCCTCGTCCGGGGTGTTGGGCTCCCCGGCGTAGTCCTCGATCGGGGCGTCGCCCCCGTCGGTGGTCTGCACCTTGGTCAGCTCCTTGACCTGGCCGCTGGTGTACTGGACGACCGACAGGCCGCTGATGCCGCGGTGGCTGTCCTTGGAGTAGTCGAACGGCGCGAGCTGCGGCCCGCCGAAGGTGGCGCCGTTGTTCTCGATGCTCTCGACCAGGCTCTCGCGCGTCACGTTGTCGCCGGCCTTGGCGAGCGCCTCGGCGAACGTGTAGGCGCCGGCCATGCCGTAGATCTTGAAGTTGCTCAGCTCGCCGCTCGAGCCGTGGGCGTCCCAGACCTTCTGGAACAGCTTGGTCCAGGGGTTGGCCGGGTCCTCGACCGTGGGCAGGTACTTGGTGGTGTAGACGCCCTCGAGCAGGCCCGCGCCGTTCTTGACCGCGCCCTTGGAGAAGTTGGCGAGCAGGCCGCCGACCAGCGTCGCGTCGGAGCCGACGTTGGAGTAGAACCACTTGGGCTTGTAGTTCACCTTCAGCGCGGCGAGCTGGCTCAGCGCGGTGTACGACGGCACGTTGAAGCCGAGCACGAAGTCCGCTCCGGACGCCTTGAGCTTGTCGATCTGCGGTCCGACGACGGTGTTGCCGGGCACGTAGGTGACCTCGGCGACGACCTGGTCAGCCAGGAACTGCTTGGCACCCTTGGCGCCGTCGCGGCCGAAGTCGTCGCCCTGCAGGAACAGGCCGACCTTGGCCTCCGGGAAGTTCTCCTTGATGAACTTGCCGACGATCTTGCCCTCGACCTCGTAGTTCGGCTGCCAGCCGAAGGTGAAGGGGTGCTCGCTCGGGTTGTCCCAGGCGAGGGCGCCGGACGAGACGAACAGGTCGGGCACCTCCTCCTCGTTCAGGAAGTCGACGACCGCGCCGTGCACGGGGGTGCCCAGGCCCTGGATCATCCCGAAGACCTCGTCCTGCAGGACGAGCTGGTTGACGACCTGCGAGGCCTGCGCCGGGTTGTACGCGCTGTCGCGGGCGGTGAACTCGATCTTCTTGCCGTTGATGCCGCCGTTGGCGTTGACGTAGTCGAAGTACGCCTTGGTGCCGAGGCTGATCTCGCTGTAGCCCGGAGCCGCGACACCCGTGAGCGGCGTGTGGCTGCCCAGCTTGATGGTGTCGCCCTCGATGCCGGTCGTGCTGCCCGCACCGCCACCGGCGCTCCCGCTGTCACCGTCGCCGCCACCGCAGGCGCTCAGCAGGAGCGTGGCCGCTCCCAGGGCGGCGACGACCTTCGCCAGTGGACGGGTCCTGGACATGCTCATGCTCCTCCTCGATGCGGACGCCACCCGAACGGCTGACGCCTCACTGCCATGCTCACCGAGATCCCCGGGACGGGGCGACTCGGCACTCTGTTGTTGCCGGACCGTGACGCGCGCGGCTCAGGCTCCGGCTCGGCGAGCCGCCGCCCGCGTCGACCAGGCCATGCGCACCGTGCCGACCAGGCCGCGTGGCGCGGCCAGCATCACCACGATGAGCAGCACGCCGTAGACCAGCGGCGCGATGTTGGCCGCCTGGCTGGCGTCCAGCCCGGCGTCCAGCCCTGTGTCGGTGATGATCTGCTGCATGAACACCAGCACGGCGGCGCCGATGACCGCGCCGAGCAGGCTGCCCAGGCCGCCGATGACGATGGCGGTCAGCAGGCCGAACGACAGCACGATGGTCACGCTGGTCGGTGCGATGAGGCGCGTGACGACCGCCAGCAGCGAGCCGCCGACGCCGGCGCAGACGGCGCTGACCACGAAGGCCTGCACGCGCATGCGGCCCAGGTCGATGCCGGCCAGCTCGGCCGCCACCTCGTCGTCGCGGACCGCGCGCCAGTGCCGGCCGTACCGGCTGTTGACGAGGTTGGACAGCAGCAGCAGCACGACGAGCGCGATGATCCAGCCGTAGTAGGCGAGGTAGCGCTGGCCGGACAGGTTGTCGCCCATGAGGCTCTCGTAGAACGACTCGATGCCGTCCGGCGCGCGCGGCGGCGAGACCCGCAGGCCCTGGTCGCCGCCGAGGAACTCGTCGAACTTCAGGGCCAGGCCGGGCAGGCCGACGGCCAGCGCCAGCGTCGCGCCGGCGAGGTACGGGCCGTGCAGGCGGGCCGCCGCGGCGCCGACGACCAGACCGACCACGCCGGCCACGACCGCCGAGATCAGCAGCACGAGCAGGAACGGCAGGCCCTCCTGCCGCTCCAGCAGCACGGCGGTGGTGTAGCCGCCGACCGCCATGAGCGCCCCGTGTCCGAGCGAGATCTGGCCGTTCAGGCCGGTCAGCACGGTGAGCCCGGCGATGGCCGGCAGGTAGTAGGCCATGACGCCGAGCTGCGAGACGCGGAACGGGCTGAGCGTCTCGAGCAGCAGCGCGATGCCGACAAAGGCCAGCAGCATCAGCAGGCCGTTGCGGACCAGGGTGGAGCCGATGCGGCGGCGAGCGGTGTCGGCGCTCGGCGTGCCGGTGACCTCGGGGGTCGTGCCGACCTGGCTGTCGCCGGTCGGGTCCTGCTTCGACAGGTTCGTGGACATGCTCAGACCCTTCGCGCGACGGAGCTGGCGAACAGGCCGCCTGGCTTGAGCAGGAGCACCACGATGAGGATCGCCAGCGCCCCGAGGGTGATGAGCTCCTGGCCCGCGTAGCCGCTGACGTAGCTGTTGGTCAGGCCCAGGACCAGCCCGCCGACCACCGCGCCGATGAAGCTGTCCAGCCCGCCGAGCACGGCAGCCACGAAGCCGAAGACGACGACCCCGTCCATGTAGTTGGGCGAGACCAGCGTGCCGCCGGCGATGAGGATGCCGGCCAGCGAGCCGAACAGGCCGGCCAGCGCCCAGCCGAGGGTGAGCATCTGCCCGACCCGGACGCCCAGCAGGCGGGCGACCTCCTGGCCGAACGCCGCGGCGCGCATGCGCAGGCCCAGGCTGGTGAACTGGAACAGCAGCGTGAGCAGGACCAGCGCGATCAGCACCGCGGCGATGTTGTAGAGCTCGTTGCGGGTCAGCGCCAGGTCCAGGCCGCCCACCTGCAGGCCGGTGAGGCTGAAGGCCGACGGGAACGACTCGAAGGTGTTGCCGAACACCACCGCGGCCAGCGCCACGAAGAAGATGAAGACGCCGAGGGTCACGATGACGGCGTTGATCTCTGGGCCGGTCTCGACCGGCCGCACGACGAAGCGCTCGACCAGCCCCCCGATGACGAACCCGGATACCAGGGCGGCCAGCAGGCCGATCCAGTAGCTGGCGCCGCGGTTGATCAGCTCGAGGGCGATGTAGGTGGTGAACATGGCCTGCGCGCCCTGGCCGAAGTTGATGAGCCGGGTGGCCCGGAAGATCAGCACGAGGCAGAGCGCGAAGGCGGCGTAGATGAAGCCGACCGTCAGCCCGGACAGCGTGATGTTGAGGAACTTCTCCATGCGGGTGGACTCCGGGGTGAGGGGGTCAGAAGCCCAGGTAGGCGTGGCGGAGCTGCTCGTCAGCGGCGAGCACCTTGGCGTCGTCGGTGGCGACGACCTTGCCGAGGCTGAGCACGATGCCGGTGTCGGCGATGCTCAGCGCGGACTTCGCGTTCTGCTCGACCAGCAGCACGGCCAGGCCGGTGCGGTCGACCAGGTCGCGCACCAGCCCGAAGATCTGGTTGACGACCATCGGCGCGAGCCCGAGCGACGGCTCGTCGAGCAGCAGCACCTTGGGCCGGGCGAGCAGGGCCCGGCCGACGACGAGCTGCTGGCGCTCGCCACCGGACAGGGTGTGAGCGGCCCGCTTGCGCCGCTCGCCGAGGGCCGGGAACAGCTCGTAGGTGTGCTCGATCTGCGCGACGGCGTCCTTGTCCTTGCGGAACAGCCCGCCCAGGCGCAGGTTCTCCTCGACGGTGAGCTCGGCGATGACGCCGCGGCCCTCCGGCACGTGGGCCATGCCCAGCCGGACCATCTCCTCGACCGGCGCGCGGGTGATGTCGCGGCCCTCGAGCCGGACCTGGCCGGACCGGCTGCGCACCAGGCCGGAGACGGTCCGCAGCAGCGAGGTCTTTCCGGCGCCGTTCGCGCCGAGCACGGCGGTGATCTTGCCGGCCGGGACGGTCATGCTGACGCCGTCGAGCGCCTTGACCGGGCCGTACGCGGTGACGAGGTCGGAGATCTCCAGCACGTCAGGCCTCCAGTCCCGAGGTCTCGTTCTCGTCGCCGAGGTAGGCCGCCAGCACCGCCGGGTCGTTGCGGACCTCGTCGGGGGTGCCGGTGCTGATGACCTTGCCGAAGTCCAGGACGGTGATGCGGTCGCACACCCGCATGACGAGGTCCATGTGGTGCTCGACCAGCATCACGGCCATCCGGCCGGACAGCTCGCGGATGGTGTCCCCGAGCTCGTCCATCTCGACGTTGGACAGGCCCGCGGCCGGCTCGTCGAGCATCAGCAGGTCGGGCTCGCTGACGAGCGCCCGGGCCAGGGCCACCCGCTTCTGCACCGGATAGGGCAGCGAGCCGGGGTAGCGGCCGGCGACGTCGGCCGCGCCGACGCGCTCGAGCTGGGCCAGCGCCCGGTCGCGCAGCGTGGCCTCGTCGCGGTCGCTGCGCGGCAGGCCGAACAGCGCGCTGACGAATCCGGCCTTGGCCTGCGCGCCCGCACCGGTCATGACGTTCTCCAGCACGGTCATGCCCGCGAACAGGCCGACGCCCTGCAGCGTGCGCGAGATGCCCAGGCCGGCCAGCTGGTGCGGCCGCAGGCCCTTCAGCTCGCGGTCGCGCCAGCGCAGCACGCCCTCGTCGGGACGCAGGAAGCCGCAGACGACGTTGAACAGCGTCGTCTTGCCGGCGCCGTTCGGGCCGATGACGCCGAGCACCTCACCCGGCTGGACGTGCAGCGAGACGCTGTCGAGGGCGGTGAGCCCGCCGAAGCGGACGGTCACCTTGTCGACGGAGAAGCTGCTGCCCGAGCGGGCCGTGGCGGTGCCCAGCGGGGACTGCTGGCTCACCGGTCGCGCTCCATGCGCATGGTGGACATGTGGGCTCTCCGAGGGGGGTCGTCCTGGGCACGTGACAGCGGTCACGGCGACGGCCACGGAGTCAACAGCACGTCGAGGCCAAATCGGACGACAGGGCCCAGGTCGCCGAGGTGACGCTCGTCACCAGATGTCTGCCGAGTCCCGCTTCGTCACCCGCCAGCGCGGCCCGACCGGACGGACGTACGCCGTCCGCCCCTGGCTCTGCGCGCGCTCCAGCCGGACCTCCAGCCGGGACGGCGCGAGGGCGTCGACCAGCCCCTCCCCCCACTCCACGACCACGACGCCCTCCTCCAGCGCGGCGTCCAGGTCCAGGTCCTCCAGCGCCTCGGCGCGGGCGCTGGCGCCGGCACCGGACCCGCGCAGGCGGTAGGCGTCGACGTGCAGCAGGGGCACCGGGCCGCGGTGGCGCCGGGCAAGCACGAACGTCGGGCTGGTCACCGAGCCGGACACGCCGAGCGCGGCGCCCAGCCCGCGGGTCAGGGCCGTCTTGCCGGCGCCGAGCGGGCCGGACAGGACGACGAGGTCACCGACGGCCAGCAGGCCGCCGAGGCGGGCGCCGAGCGCCTCGGTGGCGGCCACGTCGGCCAGCGCCTGGGGCAGCGGGAGCGCGAGCTCGTCGCCGTCCACCGGGACGAAGCCGAGCGCGGCCCACGCGTCGTCGTACGCCGCCACGGTGCGCAGGTCGAGCGCGTTCCCGGCGCGCGCGAGGGCGGCCCCGACGCCTGCGGGGTCCGGGTCGACCAGCACGCTCGTCGTCACGACGTCAGCTCCACGGCGAGCGCCAGGTCCTCGCGCAGCAGCCGGAGCGGCTCCCCCGCCGGGCCGTGGCGCAGGGCGGCGCTGGGGTGGTAGGTGGGCAGCACCCGGCGCCCGCCCACCTCGTGCACCCGGCCGCGCACCGGCGCGAGCGGCGTCGCGCCGAGAAACCAGCGGGTGGCCGAGAGCCCCAGCGTCACGACGAGGTCCGGGTCGACCAGGGCCAGCTGGCGCTCGGTCCAGCCGCGGCAGTGCGCGCTCTCCAGCGGCGTCGGCGGCCGGTTGCCGGGCGGCCGGCACTTCAGCGTGTTGAGCACCGCGACCCGGTCGCGGCTGCCCCCGGCCTCGGCCACCAGGCGGTCGAGCAGCTGGCCGCTGCGCCCGACGAACGGCAGCCCGCTCTCGTCCTCCTGCGCCCCGGGGGCCTCGCCGAGCAGCAGCAGGCGGGCGCCGGCAGGTGCGGCGCCGACGACGACGTGGGTGCGGGTCGCGGCCAGCTCCGGGCAGGCCACGC
>JAOPWI010000304.1 GCA_025965755.1 Frankiales bacterium
CGGAGGGCGTTCCTCCGGCAGGGCCAGGCTGCTCCGGACCGCCGCCGCTCGCCAGGGGCGGACGGGCCGGCGAGCCGGGACCTTGGTCCCGGCTAGCGTGGCCCGCGACCGCCGGGCCGCCGGCGGCGGACGCTGCGGAGGAACCCGATGGACGGCCGTACGGCCAGGCTGCTCGCGGCAGGTGCGGCCTGCGCCCTGCTGCTGACCGGCTGCGGGAGTGACGAGCCGGCGGCCGCGCCGGTCCCGTCGTCGCCGCCGTCACCGGCGCCGCTGCCGTCGCTGTCCGCGGAGCAGCGGGCCGAGCTGCTGGGCGTGCTCACGTCGACGGTGCCGGGCTTGACCGCAGCCGAGGACGAGGTGCTGGCGCGGGCCACGCTGGTCTGCCAGGACATCGTCGACCGGCGGGACCCGCAGAAGATCCGCACCGGGGCGCGCCTGCGCTTTCAGGCCGGCACCGCGTTCAGCCTGGGCGACGAGGAGGTCGACTCGATCATCGCGGCGGTCGAGACGATCTGGTGCCCCGCACCCGGCGGCGGCTCGGTGCTGCCGACCTCGCCGGCTCCGGCGGCCTCACCGAGCCCCTAGCCCGCAGAGCCCCTAGCCGGCAGAGCCGCGGGTGTGCCCGCGCGGGTGTGCCCACGTCCTCGCCCTCCTGCTCGTCCTCGGGCCGGCGGAACGCACAGGTGCGTCACAGGTCGGGCCCAGGGCTGTCACAGCGGTCCGGCCGAGGCTTTGAGCAGTCGGCGAGAGACCACTCCGCCCGAGCACCAGGAGCAGGACATGCGCAAGCACCTCGCCACCCTCGCCATCGCCGGAATGGTCGGCCTGACCGGCAGCGCCCTGATCGCCCCCGGTCTCGCGTCCGCCGCCACCGGTGGCACGAGCAGCACGGTCGCCGACCGGGTCAGCGGTCTCAAGGATGCTCTCAAGGGGCTCGTCAGCGACGGCACGATCGACCAGGCGCAGGCCGACAAGGTGGCGGCCACGCTCGCGGAGAAGCTGCCGGCGTACGGCCCGGACGGCGGTTTCGGCAAGCACGGCGGACCCGGCGGCCGGGTCGGCCCGGCCGAGACGGCGGCCGTCCTCGGCATCACCGTCGAGGAGCTGCGCACCGCGCAGCAAGCCGGCAAGACGCTGGCCCAGATCGCGCAGGCCGAGGGCATGGCCAAGCCGGCGCTGATCGACAAGCTGGTCGCCGCGGCCGAGAAGGAGCTCGCGGAGGCGGTCACCGCCGGCCGCCTCACGCAGGCTCAGGCCGACACGGTCAAGACCGGCCTGCGCGCCCGCGTCACCGACAAGGTGGACCAGGTCCGCACCGGCCGCGGCGACCGCGGCCACCGGCACCACGACGACGCCCCGGAGACGGCCAGCACGCCGAGCACCACCTCCACCCCGTCCCCCACGGCCTGACCGACGCCGCTCCCCTGCCCAGCCCGCCCCGCCCGCCGGCGCGTGCTGGGGCGGGGGAGGTGCCGGCGTTTCACCCGGGTGGCAGCGGTGACGGGCCGGGAGTGCCTGATTCCCGCGTGTCCGTCGTCGTCATCACTCACCAGCGTGTCGACGAGCTCGACCGCACCCTGCGGCTGCTCCGCACGCTCCCCGAGCAGCCGCAGGTCGTCGTGGTGGACAACGGCTCGACGGACGGGACGGCCGCCATGGTGCGCCAGCAGCACCCGGGCGTGGTGCTGCTGGAGCCCGGGCGCAACCTGGGTGCCGTCGGCCGCAACCTGGGCGTCGCCCACGTCGACACGCCCTACGTCGCCTTCTGCGACGACGACACGTGGTGGGAGCCCGGCTCGCTCCGGCGGGCCGCCGACCTGCTCGACGCCCACCCGCGCCTGGCCGTGCTGACCGCACACATCCTGGTCGAGCCGGGCAGGCGCGACGACCCGATCTGCGCCGAGCTGCGCGACTCGCCGCTGCACCGGCCGGCGGGCATCCCGGGTGCCCCGCTGCTGAGTTTCCTGGCCGGCGCGTCGGTCCTGCGCCGGTCGGCCTTTCTCGAGGCCGGCGGCTTCTCCGAGAAGCTGTGGCTGGGCGGCGAGGAGGAGCTGCTCGCCTCCGACCTGGCGCGCGCCGGCTGGCACATGGCCTACGTCGACGAGCTGGTCGTGCACCACCAGCCGAGCAAGGCCCGCGACGCCCACCTGCGCCGCCGCAACGGCATCCGCAACACGCTGTGGTTCGGCTGGCTGCGCCGCCCGCTGCCCAGCGCCGCGGTGCGTACCGCCCGGCTGTTCCGCAAAGTGCCCAAGGACCGGATCTCGCTGCTGGGCGTGCTGGACGCGCTCGCCGGCCTGCCGTGGGTACTGCGGCACCGGCGGGTCGTGCCGCCGCACGTCGAGGCCGGCTACCGGCTGCTCGACGACATGCAGATGCGCTCGACCGCGCGGCGCTACGTGTCCTGAGCCTCGAGCAGCCGTACCTGCGCCTCGAGCGAGGCGGGCACCCGCCGCCGCTCCCGGACCAGCCAGGGCAACCGCCGGGCCGCCTCGGCGAGCGCCGCGCGTCCCTCCGGATGCCGCAGGTCGCGCGCCACGCCGCGGGCCACCACGGGGAGCGGCCGGCGCAGCACGCGGGTGTAGGTGGCGTTGCGCCGCTGCACCACCCGGCGGCGAGCCGGGTCGCGTGACGGCGACGGGTGGTGGTGCGCGACGACGCGGTCGACGTAGGCCAGCTGCCAGCCGGCCGCGACCAGGTCGAGGGCGAGCAGCTCCTCCTCGCCGCCGATGCCGTACGGCTCGCGGAAGCCGCCGACCTGCAGGAACGCCTCGCGGCGCACCACCGCGCCGCAGGCCACGAAGCCGAGCACCGGGGGGCCCGGCAGGCCGGGCGCGTGTAACGGCGACGCGGCCATCGCCGTGCACACCGGGTCCAGCCGGTGCCCGGGGCCGACGAGCACCCGGGCGGCCAGCACCCCGAGGCGCGGGTGGGCATCGAGAATCTGGGCCGCGCGCCCCAGCGCATCCGGCGCCCACCACGAGTCGTCGTCGGCGAAGGCGACGTAGGGCGTCTGCGCCAGCTCGACCCCCACGTTGCGACCGGCGGCTCCGGCGTTGCGGCCGAGCGCGACGACGCAGGCTCCGTGCGCCGTGGCCACCTCGGCCGTCGCGTCCGCCGAGCCGTTGTCGACCACGATCACCGGACGACCCGTGTGCCGGGGCAGCGAGATCCGCAGGTCCGCCTCACGGTTCCTGGTCACCACCACGACGGTCACGGCCACCTCCGCCCCCTGTCCACCTGCGGCGCGATCAACCGCCCCGGGCACGTTTCGGGAGACGTCGCCGGGACAGTGAGGCGCCATGAAGGTGCTGGGGATCAATGCGGTGTTCCACGACCCGGCCGCCGCCCTGGTGGTCGACGGGCACGTCGTCGCCGCGGCCGAGGAGGAGCGGTTCAGCCGGCGCAAGCACGGTCACGACAACGTTCCGTTCGCCGCCTGGGAGCTCCCGCAGCAGGCGGCCGCCTGGTGCCTGGCCCGGGCCGGTCTGAGCCCCGAGGACCTCGACGCCGTCGCGTACTCCTACGACCCCGGCCTGATGCCCGGCTATGACAGCGTCGTCGACGACGGCTGGGAGGGCTTGCGCACGCTGTACGCCCAGCGTGCCCCGCTGTTCCTGCGCACCGCCCTGCCGGGCCTGGACCCCGCGGTCGTGCGCTACGTCCCGCACCACCTGGCGCACGCGGCGTCGGCCGCGCTCGCCGCCCCGTACCCGACCTCCTCCGTCCTGGTGCTGGACGGCCGTGGCGAGACCGCCTCCCACGTGGCCGCGCGCAGCGTGGAGGGCGACCTGGAGGTGCTGGCCAGCCAGCAGCTGCCGCACTCGCTCGGCCTGCTCTACGAGGAGGTCACCGAGCATCTCGGCTTCCGCCGCAGCAGCGACGAGTACAAGGTCATGGCCCTCGCGTCGTACGGCAAGCCGCTGTGGCTCAAGGAGTTCCGCGAGCTGGTGCGCGCGACCGGCGACGGCGGATTCGTCGTCGAGCCGATCGACTGGGGGTCGTTCGTCAAGCGCGTCGGCAAGGGCGGCGACGACTTCACGCAGGACCATGCCGACCTCGCCTCGACGATCCAGACCCGGCTGGAGGAGGTTCTGCTCGACCTCGCCGGCTGGCTGCACGCGCAGACCGGCGACACGGTCCTGACCATGGCCGGCGGTGTCGCGCTCAACTGCGTGGCCAACAGCAAGATCGCGGCGCAGGGGCCGTTCGAGACGGTGTGGGTGCAGCCCGCCGCCGGCGACAGCGGCACGGCGCTCGGCGCGGCGCTGCACGTCGCGCACGCGATGGGCGACCGGGTGTCGCCGATGTCGGGCGCCGACCTCGGCCGCGACTGGGACGACGACGCGCTCGAGGCCTGGCTGCAGACCGCGCAGGTGCCGTACGAGCGCCCGCGCGACATCGCGGACACCGTCGCCGAGGTGCTGGCACACGACGGCGTCGTCGCGTGGTTCCAGGGGCGGTCGGAGTACGGCCCGCGCGCGCTGGGGCACCGCTCCCTGCTGGCGCACCCCGGGCACGAGAAGAACCTCGAGCGGATGAACGACGTGAAGGGCCGCGAGCAGTTCCGCCCCGTCGCGCCGATGGTGCTGCTGGAGCGGGCGCAGGAGATCTTCGAGGGGCCGATTCCGTCCGAGTACATGCTGTTCACGCACCGCGTGAAGCCGGAGTGGCGCAGCCGGATCCCGGTGGTCACTCACGTCGACGGCAGCGCACGGATTCAGACCGTGGACCGGCGGCAGGAGCCACTGGTGGCGCGGATGCTCGAGGCGTTCGAGCGCCGCACCGGCGTCCCGGTCGTCGTGAACACCTCTCTCAACACCGCCGGCCGGCCCATGGTGGATGACCCGCGCGACGCGCTGGAGTGCTTCGGCTCCGGGCCGATCGACCTGCTGGCCCTCGGGCCGTTCGCCCTGCGCCGCCCGGTGCCCACCCGCCGGTGACCCGCGTCGCCGTCGTCATCCCGAGCGTGGGGCGTACGACGCTGCCGCGCACTCTCGCCCCGCTGCTGGGGCGGGTGCCCGTGACGGTGGTGGACGACCGGCCCGACCCCTCGCCGCCGCTGGACCTGCCCGCCGGCGTCCGGGTGCTGACGTCCGGTGGCCGCGGCCCGGCCGCGGCGCGCAACACCGGCTGGCGGGCGACGGACGCCGAGTGGATCGCGTTCCTCGACGACGACGTCTATCCGCCCGCCGACTGGGTCGACGCCCTGCTGCGCGACCTGTCGGCCGCCTCCCCGGACGTCGCGGGCTCGCAGGGACGCCTCCACGTGCCGCTGCCCGCGGGGCGGCGCCCGACCGACTGGGAGCGCAGCACCGCGGGGCTGGCCACCGCTGTCTGGGCGACCGCGGACCTCGCCTACCGCCGGGCCGTGCTCGAGCAGGTCGGCGGTTTCGATGAGCGCTTTCCGCGGGCCTATCGCGAGGACGCCGACCTGGGGCTGCGTGTCACCCGGGCGGGGTGGCGGATCGTGCCGGGGGACCGTCACGTCGAGCACCCGGTGCGGCCGGCATCGTGGTGGACCAGCGTCACGGTGCAGCGGGGCAACGCCGACGACGTGCTGATGCGGGCCCTGCACGGGCCGGACTGGCGGGCCGCCGCCCACGTGCCGGCGGGCCGGCGGCCGTGGCACCTCGCGACGACGGCGTCCCTGCTGGTGTCCGTTGCCGGAGCTCTCGCCGGCCGGCCGGGGCTGGCCCGGGCGGGCGCCCTGGCCTGGGCCGGGCTGACCGCCGACTTCGCCCGGCGGCGTGTCGCTCCCGGCCCGCGGACCCCGCACGAGGTCGCCAGCATGGCGGTCACCTCCGCGGTGCTGCCGGTCGCGGCGACCGGCCACTGGCTGCTCGGTCACCTGCGCCTGCGCGCGCTGCTGTCGAGCGGGAGCCCGGTGCCGCCGGTCCGGGCGCGCGAGGCCGCGTCCGTCCCGTGAGGGTCGTCGTCCTGCGGGCGCTCGGGCTGGGTGACCTGCTCACCGCGGTGCCCGCCCTGCGCGCGATCCGCCGGGCCCACCCCTGCGCCCACGTGGCGCTGGCCGCGCCGCGCGTGCTGGCGCCGCTTGTCGACCTGGTCGGCGGGGTCGACGAGGTCGTCGACACGGCGCCCCTCGCCCCGCTCGACCCGTCGCTGTCCGGCGCCGA
>JAOPWI010000343.1 GCA_025965755.1 Frankiales bacterium
TCCGCCAGCGCGGGGGCCGCGCCGGCCACGAGGGCGAGCGCGACGGTCACGACGACGGCGGCGGTCCTGCGGCGGGTCAGAGCAGCAGCAAAGCGGGTGCGGGGCACAGCGGGCCTTTCTCAGGGACTGGAGCCCGGGGCAGCAGCCCGGGCACCCTGGGAACGTCGGCGCGGGCCGCCCGCACCCTCAGGGTTTCCCGGCCGGTCAGGGTCCGTCGTGACCAGATCGGCACCACCCGTTCGGGTGGCTAGCCTGCGGGGGTGATCACGCGCCTTGCCGACGTCGTCGCCGTTCTCGAGGAGCTCTGGCCGCCGTCGCTGGCCGAGTCCTGGGACGCCGTGGGCCTGGTGTGCGGCGACCCGGAGGCGCCGGTGCGGCGCGTGCTGCTGGCCGTCGACCCGGTCGGCGCGGTGGTGGGGGAGGCGGCCGAGCTCGGCGCCGACCTGCTCGTCACGCACCACCCGCTGTACCTGCGGGGCACCACCTCGGTGGCCGCCACCGATCCGAAGGGCCGGGTCGTGCACCGGCTCATCACCGCCGGCTGCGGGCTGATGGTCGCCCACACCAACGCCGACAACGCCCGGCCAGGAGTGAGCGACGCGCTCGCCGACCTGTTCGGCCTGCGGGACACCGCGCCGCTGCAGGCGCTGCCGGCCGCCCCGCTGGACAAGCTCGTCGTCTTCGTCCCGCACGCCGACGCCGGGCGGCTGCTCGACGCGCTGGCCGCCGCGGGCGCCGGTGCGCTCGGCGACTACGAGCGCTGTGCCTGGACCACGACGGGCGAGGGAACGTTCCGGCCGCTGCCCGGCGCGCAGCCCGCGATCGGGGCGGTCGGAGCGGTCGAGCGGGTTCCCGAGACCCGGCTCGAGGTGGTGCTGCCGCGCGGTCGCCGGGTCGCCGTGATCGCGGCACTGCGTGCGGCGCACCCGTACGAGGAGCCGGCCTTCGACCTGCTCGAGCTGGCGTCCCAGCCGGGCGAGGTCGGCACCGGCCGCGTCGGCGAGCTGCCGGAGCCGCTGCCGCTGGGCGAGCTGGTCCAGCGGGCCGCCGAGGTGCTGCCGGCCACGGCCTGGGGCGTACGCGCCGCCGGTGACCCGGCGCAGCTGGTGTCCCGGCTGGCCGTCTGCGGCGGCGCGGGCGACTCGCTGCTGCCGCAGGCGGCCGCCTCCGGCGCGCAGGCGTACCTCACCTCCGACCTGCGCCACCATCCGGCGAGCGAGGCGCCGGCCGGGCTGGCGCTGCTGGACGCGGCGCACTGGGCGACCGAGCACCCGTGGGTCGTGGACGCCGCTCGTCGGCTGGGCGCCGCCACTACGGTGGAGACCAGGGTCTCGACGCTCGTCACCGACCCGTTCCGGCTGTCCTCGAGGAGCTCTACCGCGTGAAGGCAGACCCGTTCGCCCAGCTCCGGCTGCTTGACCTGCAGGCTCTCGACAGCGCGCTGGACCGGCTGGCGCACCGCCGCCGCTCGCTCCCGGAGACGGCCGAGATGCAGCGCCTGGACGCGCTGGTGGCGGCCCGCCACGACGACCTGGTGCGCGCCCAGACCGACGCCAGCGACCTGGCCCGCCAGGCGGCGAAGTTCGAGGAGGAGATCGAGCAGGTCCGCACGCGCCACCACCGCAACGACCAGCGGATGGCGTCCGGCGCGATCACCGTCGCCAAGCAGCTGCAGGAGATGGAGCACGAGAACGCCACCCTGGTGCGCCGGCAGTCCGAGCTCGAGGACCGCGAGCTCGAGGTCATGGAGCGGGCCGAGGCTGTGCAGGCGGTGCTCGACGCGCTCGAGAGCGAGCGCGACGCCCATCTGGCGGCCCGCGCCGCGGCGGAGAGCCGCCGCGAGGCAGCCTTCGCCGAGATCGACGCCGAGATCGAGCGCGCCCGCGCCGAGCGCACCGCCGTCGCGGGCGAGATCCCGGCCGACCTGCTCGCGCTGTACGAGAAGCTGCGCGTGTCCGAGGGCGGCATCGGCGTCGGGGCCATCGAGCGGGGCCGCTGCGGCGGCTGCCACCTGGACCTGATGGGCAACGAGAAGGCCGACATCCGGGCGGCGCCGTCCGACGTCGTGCTGCGGCACGAGGAGTGCACCCGGATCATGGTGCGCACGGCCGAGTCCGGCCTGTGACGGAGCAGGCTCGCGACCGCCGTCCGGCCGCGCAGGCGTGCCGGTGACCGCCGGTCGCCGCGTCGTCATCGAGGCGGACGGCGGGTCGCGCGGCAACCCGGGTCCCGCCGGGTACGGCGCCGTCGTCAAGGACGCTGCCACCGGGGCGGTGCTGGCCGAGCGCGCCGCCGGCATCGGCCGGGCGACGAACAACGTCGCGGAGTACGGCGGGCTCATCGCCGGCCTGACCGCCGCCCTGGAGCTGGACCCGGCGGAGGTCGAGGTCCGGATGGACTCCAAGCTGGTCGTCGAGCAGATGAGCGGCCGCTGGCAGGTCAAGCACCCGTCGATGAAGCCGCTTGCTCGCGAGGCAGCCGACCTGGTCCGGCGGCTCGGCCAGGTCCACTTCACCTGGATCCCGCGGGCACAGAACAGCTACGCCGACCGGCTGGCCAACGAGGCGATGGACGCCGCCGCCAAGGGCCAGACGTGGACGCAGGACCCGGCCGACGCCTTCGTGCAGGCCCAGGAGCCGGAGCCGGCCGCCTCGCTGACCACCAGGCCGACCGGCTGGTCCGCGCCGACGTCGGCGCCCACGACGACCCTGCTGCTGCGCCACGGCCAGAC
>JAOPWI010000348.1 GCA_025965755.1 Frankiales bacterium
AGCTCGACGAAGCCCTTGGCCAGCGACTGGTCGAACGTGTCGCCCTCGTCGTAGGTGGCCAGCGCGAAGTCGTACAGGGAGGTGCCGCTGCGCCGGCCGGTCACCGTGGCGGTGCCGTGCGACAGGACCATCCGGACCTCGCCGCTGACGTGCTGCTGCGAGGAGTCGATGAACGCGTCGAGGGCGCGCTTGAGCGGCGAGAACCACAGGCCGTCGTAGACCAGCTCGGCCCACCGCTGCTCCACGCCCCGCTTGAAGCGGGCGACGTCCCGCTCGACGGTGAGGTTCTCGATCTCCTGGTGCGCGGTGATGAGCACCTGCGCGCCGGGGACCTCGTACACCTCGCGGCTCTTGATGCCGACCAGGCGGTCCTCGACCATGTCGAGCCGGCCGATGCCCTGGGCGCCGGCGCGGCGGTTGAGCTCCTCGATGGCCTGCAGAACGGACACCGGGCGGCCGTCGATCGCGGTGGGCACGCCCTCGGTGAAGGTCAGCACCAGCTCGTCGGGCCCGGCCGCCGTTCCCGGCGCCGAGGTGTAGTCGTAGACGTCCTCGATGGGGCCGTTCCACGGGTCCTCGAGGAAGCCGGTCTCGACGGCGCGGCCCCAGACGTTCTGGTCGATCGAGTACGGCGACTTCTTGTTGACGTCGATCGGCAGGCCCTTGGACTCGGCGAAGGCGATCGCCTTGTCGCGGGTCATGCCCGAGTCGCGGACCGGCGCGATGCAGCGCAGCTCGGGCGCGAGCGCGCCGATGCCGACCTCGAAGCGGACCTGGTCGTTGCCCTTGCCGGTGCAGCCGTGGGCGACGGTGCTCGCGCCGTGGTCCTTGGCCGCCTGCACGAGGTGCTTGACGATCAGCGGGCGCGACAGCGCGGACACCAGCGGGTAGCGGCCCATGTAGAGCGCGTTCGCGCGCAGCGCCGGCAGGCAGAACTCGTTGGCGTACTCGTCACGCACGTCCGCGACGACCGCCTCGACGGCGCCGCAGTCCAGGGCGCGCTGGCGGATGACCTCGAGGTCCTCGCCGCCCTGGCCGACGTCGGCGGCCACGGCGATGATCTCCGCTCCCGTCTCCTCGGCGATCCAGCCGATGGCGACGGAGGTGTCGAGACCTCCGGAGTAGGCCAAGACGATGCGGTCCTTGCTCACGGTGCTCCTTCTACGGGTCGGCCCTCGGCCAGGCGCAGGAGGCGCGCGGCGAGGGAGGCGGAGGCCGGGGTCGCCGGCCTCCGGGTCACGAGCAGGACGGTGTCGTCGCCGGCGACGGTGCCGGCGACGTCGGGCAGGCCAGCGCGGTCCAGCGCGGCCCCCAGCAGGTGCGCCCCGCCGGGCGGGGTGCGGACGACGACGACGTCGCCGGTCGCCTCCGCGCTGACGAGCAGCTCCTCGAGCAGCCGGCCGAGCCGGGCGTCGACCGCCTCGGGAGTGCCGGCGCGTGGCTGGCCCTCCGGCGGGATGGCGTAGACGGTGCCGGCAACGGTGCGGACCTTGACCGCCCCGAGCTCCTCGAGGTCGCGGCTGACCGTGGCCTGGGTGACCTGCACGCCGGCCTCGGCCAGCAGGCGGCAGAGCTCGGTCTGGCTGGCGACCGGGCGGTCCTCGAGCAGCTCCACGATCCGGACCTGCCGCGCCGCCTTGGTCAGCGGGGCAGTCAGCGGGGCAGTCAGCGGGGCGCTCAGCGGCGCGGTCACGAGCCCTGCTCCAGCAAGAACGCCAGCAGCGCCTTTTGCGCGTGCAGCCGGTTCTCGGCCTGGTCCCAGACCGCGGAGTGCCGGCCGTCCATGACGGAGGCGGCGATCTCCTCACCGCGGTGGGCCGGCAGGCAGTGCAGCACCACCACGTCGTCGGCGGCCGCGTCGACGGCCTTCTCGTCCAGGGCGTACGGGGTGAGGTCGCGCGTGCGCACGTCCTCGTCGGCCTGGCCCATGGAGACCCAGACGTCGGTGGTCAGCACGTCGGCGCCGGCCGCGGCCTCCCGGGCGTCGGTGGTCACCAGCACGTCGGTGCCGTACGCCCTGGCGCGGGCGACCACGGCCTCGTCCGGCAGGTAGCCCTCGGGGGCACCGATGCGCACGTGCATGCCGGCCATCGCGCCCCCGAGCAGGTAGCTGTGGGCCATGTTGTTGGCCCCGTCGCCGAGGTAGGTCAGGGTCAGGCCCTGGGTCCGGCCGTGCCGCTCCCGGATGGTCTGCAGGTCGGCCAGGATCTGGCACGGGTGGTAGTCGTCGGTCAGCGCGTTGACGACCGGAACCTCGCTCGCGCCGGCCAGCGCCGCGATGCGGTCCTGGCCGAAGGTGCGGATCACGATGGCGCTGACGTAGCGGCTCATCACCCGGGCGGTGTCCTCGATCGTCTCGCCCCGGCCCAGCTGGGTGCTGCGGCCGTCCAGGACGACCGGGTGCCCGCCCAGCTCGGTGACGCCGATCTCGAACGACAGCCGGGTACGGGTGCTCGGCTTCTCGAAGACGACCGCGACGGCCCGGCCGGCGAGCGGCTTGGGCCCGTCGAACCGGTGGGCCTTGAGCTCGGCGGCGAGGTCCAGGACGCGTGACTGCTCGGCCGGGGTGAGGTCGTCGTCAGCCAGAAAGTGCCGGGTCACGAGGACCCCCCCTGGCCGCCCGGCCCGCCGGTGACCGCGTCGACCCGGGCCAGCAGCTCGGCGACCGCGAACGGCTTGACGAACACGTTGTCCTCGCCGAGCACGTCGCGCATGCCGGGCACGGCGTCGATCTTGCCCGTGACGACGATGACCGGGGTGCCGGCCAGCTCCGGATCCTCGCGCAGCTCCTCGAGCACCCGGATGCCGCCGAGGTCCGGCATCATCAGGTCCAGCAGGACCAGGGACGGGCGCGTCGACGCCACCTTGACCAGCCCGGCCAGCCCGTCGGACGCGGTGACCACGTCGTAGCCCTCTGCCTGCAGCAGGGTGTCGAGCAAACCGCGCACGCTGGGGTCGTCCTCGACGACGAGGACCTTCGGAGTGGTCATGGCGCGACCCTAGCGACGTCCAGCACGCCGGGCAGGGACGCGACGAAGGCGTCGATCTGCGCCTCGGTGACCACCAGCGGCGGGGCCAGCCGCAGCACGTCGGGCGCCGGCGCGTTGACGAGGAAGCCGGCGTCCCGGGCGGCCGCCTCGGCCGCCGCGGCGACCGGCTCGGTGAGCACGATGCCGCGCCAGAGGCCGTAGCCGCGGACCTCGCGCACCAGCGGGTGGGCCAGCGCGGTGATGCCGTTGGCGAGCCGCTCCCCCAGGGTCACGGACGCCTCGAGCAGCCCCTCGCTCTCGATCGTCTCGAGCACCGCCAGCGCGGCGGCGCAGACGATCGGGTTGCCGCCGAACGTCGTGCCGTGGTCGCCCTTGCGCAGCGCGTCCGCGGCCGCACCGCTGGCCAGGACCGCCCCGATCGGCAGGCCGCCGCCGAGGCCCTTCGCCAGCGTGATGACGTCGGCGCGGACCGACGGCGCGACGACCCGGCTGGCCAGCCAGTCGCCGACCCGGCCGACGCCGCCCTGCACCTCGTCCAGGTGCAGCAGCGCGCCGGTACGGTCGCAGGCCGCCCGGGCCGCCTCCAGGAAGCCGGCCGGGGCGGGCAGCACGCCGGCCTCGCCGAGCACCGGCTCGAGCACGACGCTGGCGGTCTGCTCGGTGACGGCGCGGTCGAGAGCGGCCACGTCGCCGTACGGAACGAAGGTGACCGGACCGGGCAGCGGCTCGAAGGGAGTGCGCTTGGCCGGCTGGCCCGTGATGGCCAGCGCCCCCATGGTCCGGCCATGGAAGGCTCCCTCGCAGGCCACCCAGCCGGCGCCCGGGCGCAGCCGCCGGGAGATCTTCAACGCGGCCTCGTTGGCCTCGGCACCGGAGTTGGTGAACAGCACCCGGGTGCCCGGCGTCCCCATCAGCTGGGTGAGCCGCTCGGCCAGCCGCAGCGCCGGCTCGTTGATCACGAGGTTGCTGGTGTGGCCGAGCTGGGACACCTGGCGGGTGACCGCCTCGACGATCGCGGGGTGGGCGTGGCCCAGAACGTTGACGGCGATGCCGCCGACGAGGTCGAGGTACTCCTTGCCCTCGTCGTCCCAGACCCGGGCGCCCTCGCCACGGACCAGCCCGAGGGGCGGCGTGCCGTAGTTGTCCATCATCACGGCGCTCCAGCGCGCCTGCAGGTCGCTCACGTCGCCACCACCATCGTGCCGACCCCCTTGTCGGTGAACAGCTCGAGCAGCAGGCTGTGCGGAACCCGGCCGTCCAGGACGTGCGCGCGCGGCACCCCGCCCTGCACGGCGGCCAGGCACGCCTCCATCTTCGGCACCATGCCGCTGGACAGGCCGGGCAGCAGCGTCGCCAGCTCGTCGGCGGTCAGCTCGCTGATGACCTCGTCGCTGGCCGGCCAGTCGGCGTACAGGCCCTCGACGTCGGTGAGCACGACGAGTTTCTCCGCCTGGAGCGCGACCGCGAGCGCGGCGGCGGCGGTGTCGGCGTTGACGTTGTAGATCTCGCCCCCGGTGCCGCGGGCGACGGTGGCCACGACCGGCACCTTGGCCTCGTCGAGCAGCGCGGTGACGATGCCCGGCTGCACGTCGACGACCTCCCCCACCAGTCCGATGTCGACCGGCTGGCCGTCCACGACGGCGTCGCGCCGCTCGGCGGTGAACAGGTGCGCGTCCTCGCCGGACAGGCCGACCGCGAACGGTCCGTGCGCGTTGATGAGCCCGACGACGTCGGAGTTGACCTGGCCGACCAGCACCATGCGCACGATCTGCATGGTCTCCGGCGTCGTCACCCGGTAGCCGCCGCGGAACTCGCTCTCCAGGCCCAGCCTGTCCAGGTGGGCGCTGATCTGCGGTCCGCCGCCGTGCACGACGACGACGCGGACGCCGGCGTAGCGCAGGAAGACGACGTCCTCGGCGAAGGACTGCTGCAGCTCCGGACTGGTCATCGCGTTGCCGCCGTACTTCACCACGATGGTGCGGCCGGAGAACGACTTGAGCCAGGGCAGCGCCTCGACGAGCGCGGCCGCCTTGGGCAGGGCGACGTGGTTGCGGGCGGTGCTCACGTCGAGTAGGCCGAGTTCTCGTGGACGTACTCGGCCGTGAGGTCGCTGGTCCACAGGCTCGCGCTCTCGGTGCCGGCGTGCAGGTCGACGACGATCTGCACGCCGCGGCCGGACAGGTCGACCAGGTCGCGGTCGTCGCCGGGTGCCCCGGCCCGGCACACCTGGACGCCGTTGATGCTGACGTCGAGCTCGTCCGGCTCGAAGGCGGCCTGCGTCGTGCCGACGGCGGCCAGCACCCGGCCCCAGTTGGGGTCCTCGCCGTGCAGGGCGCACTTGAGCAGGTTGCTGCGTCCCACGGCCCGGGCGGCCTCGAGCGCGTCGGCCTCGGTGGCGGCGGTCCGCACGGTGATCTCGATGTCCTTGGACGCGCCCTCGGCGTCGGCGACCATCTGGCGGGCCAGGCTGCGGCAGACGTCGCTGACCGCGGCCTGCAGCGCGGCGCGGTCCGGAGTCACGCCGCTGGCGCCGCTGGCCAGCAGCAGCACGGTGTCGTTGGTGGACATGCAGCCGTCGGTGTCGACCCGGTCGAAGCTGCCGCGGGTCGCCTCGCGCAGCACCTCGTCCAGGGTGGCCGCGTCGGCGACCGCGTCGGTCGTGACGACGGCGAGCATCGTCGCGAGGGCCGGGGCCAGCATCGCCGCGCCCTTGGCCATGCCGCCGACCGACCAGCCGTCGCCGGCGGCGGTCGCGGTCTTGGCCACGGTGTCGGTGGTGCGGATCGCCTCGGCGGCGTCCTGGCCGCCGTCGGCATGCAGCGCCTTCGCGGCGACCGCGACGCCGGGCAGCACCCGGTCCATCGGCAGGCGTACGCCGATCAGCCCGGTCGAGCAGACCGCCACCTGGCCGGCGCCGGTGCCCAGCGCGTCGGCCACCGCCTCGGCGGTGCGGTGGGTGTCGGCGAAGCCGGCCGGGCCGGTGCACGCGTTGGCGCCGCCGGAGTTCAGGACGACCGCGGTGATCTCGCCGCCCTTGACGACCTGCTCGCTCCAGAGCACGGGGGCGGCCTTGACCCGGTTGGCGGTGAACACGCCGGCGCCGGCCGCCAGCGGACCGTCGTTGACGACGAGGGCGAGGTCCGGCGAGCCGCTGTCCTTGAGGCCGACCGTGACGCCGGCAGCCCGAAAGCCCCGCGGGGTGGTGACGCTCACGGGGCGATCCCGGCGGCGGACAGGCCGGCCGTCTCGGGCAGGCCCAGCATCAGGTTGGCGCACTGCAGCGCCTGCCCCGCGGCGCCCTTGACCAGGTTGTCGAGCGCGCTGACGACGACCGCCCGGCCGGCGTCCACGTCCACCGTGACCTGCAGCTGGCAGACGTTGCTCCCGACCGTCGCCGCGGTGTGCGGCCAGCGGCCCCGCGGCAGCACGTGGACGAACGGCTCATCGGCGTACTGAGCCTGGAGCGCGTCGCGCAGCTGGTCCTCGGTCGCCGTGGTGCGGGCGGTGCAGGTGGCCAGGATGCCGCGGGGCATCGGCGCGAGCACCGGCGTGAACGACAGGGTGACCGGCCCGCCGCCGACCCTGGTCAGCGTCTGCCGGATCTCGGGGCCGTGCTGGTGGGCGCCGACCTTGTACGCCGACAGGTCGCCCATGACCTCGCTGCCGAGCAGGCTGGCCTTGGCGCCGCGGCCCGCGCCGCTGGTGCCGCTGGCGGCCACGACGACCAGGTCCTGGGCCTGGACCAGCCCGGCCGCCAGCAGCGGCGCGAGCGCCAGGGCGACAGCGGTCGGATAGCAGCCCGGGCCGGCGACCCGGGTCTGGCCGGCCAGGTCGGCGCGGAACAGCTCCGGCAGGCCGTACGGCCACTGCCCGGCGTACGCGGTGCCGTAGAAGCGCGTCCAGTCCGCCGCGCTGCCCAGCCGGTGGTCGGCACCGAGATCGACGACCGGCAGCCCGGGCGGCAGGGCCCGGGCCAGCGCGGCGCTCTCGCCGTGCGGCAGCGCCAGAAAGACCACGTCGGCCTCGGCCAGCGTCGCGGCGTCGGTGGCGGCGAACGTGCGGTCACCCAGCTGCGGCAGCTGCGGGTGCAGGTCGGTCACGGGCAGGCCCGCGCTGCTGCCGGCCGCCACCGGGCCGACCGACAGCTCGGGGTGGCCGAGCAGCAGGCGCAGCAGCTCGCCGCCGGCGTACCCGCTGGCTCCGGCAACCGCCGCTGTCATCCCCATGTCCGCAACCTTACACGGTCGCTTGCATGCTTATTCAGCGGCGGCGCGCGGCCGGCTCAGGACCGCAGAACGGCTCCCGTGCGCCGACCGGCCTCCGCGATGGCCGCGTCGCGGGCGCCGAGCACCTCGACGTCGGTGAGGGTGCGGTCCGGGGCGCGCAGGCGCAGCCCGTACGCCAGGGAGCGCGCACCCTCGCCGACCTGCGGGCCGGTGTAGACGTCGAACAGCCGCAGCGCCTCGAGCAGCTCGCCGGCCCCGTCGCGCAGCGCCGCCTCGACGTCGGCGGCCGGCACCGACACGGGCACGACGAGCGCGACGTCGACGGTGGCCGGCGGGTAGTGCGACACCGACGGTGCCGGGACCGGACCGCGGGCCGCCGCGGCGGCGACCAGCACGTCCAGATCGACCTCGCCGGCGCAGGTGCGGACCGGCAGCTCGAGGGCGGCGACCACCCGCGGATGCAGCTCACCGGCCAGGCCCACGCGCTGGCCGTCGAGCACCACCTCGGCGCAGCGGCCGGGGTGGAACGGTCCGGACGCGGCCTGCCGGACGGTGAGCTGCAGCGACAGGGCGCGCCCGACGGCCAGCACCGCGTCGACCGCGGCGTCCCACGAGGCCGGCGCGCCGGCGAGCACG
>JAOPWI010000360.1 GCA_025965755.1 Frankiales bacterium
TGCGGTCGGGCCGGCGAACGGGCTGGGTGTCGCGGCGGCCGGCGCGGCACTGGGGTCGGCCGGCCGGAGCCGCTGCAGGGCAGCCACGACGTCCAGAGCTCCGGCGCCCGAGGTGGTGTCCGGTCCGGGAGCGTCGATGTCGGTGGCCGTCTCCTGCAGCAGCGCCGTGACCTGCGCCGGTGTGAGCCGGGGGTCGGCGGCGAGCAGCATCGCGACGGCCGCCGTGGCGTACGGGGCGGCCTGCGACGTTCCGGACATGAGGGCGTACTGCCCGCGCTCGGCCAGCGAGGCGATGCCCTCCCCCGGCGCGGAGAGGTCGACCTGGGAGCCCGTGCTGGAGAAGGTGGAGGAGCGGCCGGCGCTGTTGTGCGAGGCCACGCCGAGCACGCCGGGCAGCGACGCGGGGTACTCCGTCGGCGAGCCGGAGGCGCGGTCGTTGCCTCCGGCCGCGACGACCGTGATGCCGGCGGCCAGCGCGTCCGCGGTGACCCGAGCGAGCACCGCGTTGTAGGCCGTCCCGCCGAGCGAGAGGTTCAGGACGTCCGCGCCGGCGTCCATGGCGTCGAGCATCGCGGTGATCAGCCAGCTGACGCTGCCGGCGCCCTCGTCGTTCAGGACGCGCATCGGCAGGATCCGGGCGTCGGACAGGCCGGCGATTCCGAGGCCGTTGTCGCGGGCGGCCGCGATGATCCCGGCCACGTGGGTGCCGTGCCCGTTGCCGTCCAGCGGGGTGCGGCGACCGTCCGGGACGTAGTTGGTCCCCGGCAGGACGCGCGCGGGGTCGAGGTCCTCGTGAGTCGCGTCGATGCCGGTGTCGAGCACCGCGACCAGAACGCCGGCGCCGGTGGACAGGGTCCGGGCCTCCCGGTCGCGCAGCCGGGACAGCGCCCACTGGCGCACGCGCAGCGGGTCCTCGGCCCCGCCCACACCGAGCAGGCGGACGGCACCGGGCGGGCGGAGGGGACCGAGCAGGTGGATGGGGCTGTCGACGGCGATGTCCAGGATGCCGGGCAGGGCGCGGGCGTGGCTGACCGCGCGCTCGGCCTCGGCCCGGGTCCCGGCGCGCAGGCGGGTGACCTCGAGCCGGCCGTCGGTACGCGTCGCGGCCAGCACGGTGACCGGTCCGGTGGCCGGCGCATCGGCCAGCACGTCCGCGGCCGAGGCGCGCACCGAGGAGCTCGCGGCCTCCGTGCGGGCGACGGCGCGGTCACCCGCCAGGGCCGGAGCGCCGGCGACGGCGACCGCGGCGGCGGTGACGAGCGCGAGCAGGCAGCCCCTCGGGGGACGGCGGTCCGGCTGCTCCACGCTCACGGGCGACCTCTCCGGCACGGCGGCGACAGTCGCCTCCTGCTGCCTATGTCGGAGAGCGGCGCCGGCCGCTTCACCCCGTACGGGTGAGGCGGGTGTCTCAGGAGCCGCGACGGGCCGCGGTCGTGGCCCGGTCGTTGGCCCGGCCGAGCGCGTCGACCAGCTGGTCCTTGGTCATGGTGGAGCGGCCGGGGACGTCCAGCCGCTGGGCCATCTCGTACAGGTGCGTCTTGGAGGCACGGGCGTCGACGCCGCCGGCGGTCGGCCGGGCGGTGTCGGCGCCGCCCTGGGCCTGCGCGTCGCTCGGGCCCTTCTGGGCCTTCGGCTCCCAGTGGTCGCCCACCTTCTCGTAGCCGTGCTTGAGCGCCGAGAAGGCCGTGCGGTGGGCGCGCTCGCCCTCGCCGTAGCTCTCCACCGCGCTGTCGTGGGTCTTCGCCCAGGTGGCCTGGGCGTGCTCGTCGGACCGCTCGACGGTCGACGGCAGCTCCTCGCGCTGGGCCTTGGTCAGCTTCGACGTCGCCATGGCGAGGGGCTACCCGCTAGCTGCCGACCTTCACCAGGTCGATCACGAAGACCAGCGTGGCGCCGCCCGGGATGGTGGGCGGCGACCCCTCGGCGCCGTAGGCGAACTCGGCCGGGATGGTCACCTGGCGGCGGCCGCCGACCTTCATGCCGGTCGGGGCGATCGAGAAGCCGGGGACGACCCCCTGCGCGCAGACGGTGAACGGCAGGGTGTCCTCGGGGCCGCGACTCCAGGAGGAGTCGAACTCCTTGCCCGTCTCGTAAAAGGCGCCGACGTACTTGGTCTCGACCTTGCTCAGCGTCGTGGCCTCGGCGCCGGAGCCGACGACGATGTCGGCGACCTGGACGTCCCTGGGCGCTGGCGCCGTGGAGCCGGCCACCGTCGGCTTGGTCTTCAGGTCCTTGCTGGCTCCCGCCGGTGGCGCGACGGTGCTCGCCTTGAGCGGGCACTCCTGCGGCGACTGCTGCGGGGAGGTCGCGGCGCTCGGGGACGACGAGGGGGCCGCAGCGGACCCGAGGCTGCCCTCGTCCGCGTCGCCGCAGCCGCTGAGGGCGAGCAGGGCGGCCGTGGCGAGGGCCAGGGGGGCGGACAGTCGCGAGCCGAGCATCAGGCAGGGGTCTCCGAGTCGGTGGACGGGGTCTCGGCGCCATCCTGGCCGAGCAGGCGGGCCAGCTGCGGGGTGAGCAGCCGCTTGAACGCCCGGCGGGGCCGGGTGCGGTCCAGGACGGCGGCCTCGAGGTTGTCGGCGAGCAGCTGGCGCGGCTCGCCGTCGGTGCCGGCGGTTCCGAGAGCCCGCACGGCCAGGGTCAGCGCGTCCCGCAGGTCCAGGTCGGCGCGGTGCGCGTCGCGCAGCACCGCGACGATCGGCTCGCTCTGACCGCCCATGACGACGAACCCGTGCTCGTCGGCGACCGAGCCGTCGTAGGTCAGCCGGTACATCTGGTCCTCGGCCTGCGTGTGACCGACCTCGGCGACGACGAGCTCCACCTCGTACGGCTTGGAGGACTCGGTGAAGATCGTGCCGAGCGTCTGGGCGTACGCGTTGGCCAGGCCCCGGCCGGTGACGTCGGTGCGGTCGTACTGGTAGCCCCGCAGGTCGGCGTAGCGGACGCCGGCGAGGCGCAGGTTCTCGAACTCGTTGTACTTGCCGACCGCCGCGAAGGCGATGCGGTCGTAGATCTCGCTCATCTTGTGCAGCGCGTTGGACGGGTTCTCCCCGACGAACAAGATCCCGTCCGCGTAGGCCAGGGCCAGGACGGAGCGGCCACGGGCAATGCCCTTGCGCGCGAAGTCGCTCTTGTCCTTCATGACCTGCTCGGGCGACATGTAGAACGGCATCGACACGGCGGGCCTCCTCTCGTACGGCGGGGCAGGGCGGGCGGAGCGTTCAGCGGGGCTGCTCAGCCGCCGGGGTTGGTCATGCGCGCGTCGACGACGGCCTGCACGACCGCGCCGATCTCCTCGTCCGGCAGGCGGCGCACGCCCGCGTCCGTGACGGTCATGACCACGGGGTAGATCTTGCGGGTCAGGTCGGGCCCGCCGGTCGCGGAGTCGTCGTCGGCGGCGTCGTAGAGGGCGTCGACGGCCAGCTGCACGGCGTCGCCCTCCCGGACGCCGTCGCGGTAGCGCTTCTTGAGCGCGCTGCGGGCGAACACCGAGCCGGAGCCGACGGCGTGGAAGCTGTGCTCCTCGTAGCGGCCGCCGGTGACGTCGTAGCTGAAGATCCGGCCCTGGGAGCGGGCCAGGTCGTAGCCGGCGAACAGCGGAACGACCGCGAGGCCCTGCATGGCCATGCCGAGGTTGCCGCGGATCATGGTGCTCAGGCGGTTGGCCTTGCCGTCCAGGCTCAGGACGCTGCCCTCGAGCTTCTCGTAGTGCTCGAGCTCCACCTGGAACAGCCGCACCATCTCGACCGCGAGGCCGGCGGTGCCGGCGATCCCGACGACGGAGTACTCGTCGGCCGGAAAGACCTTCTCGATGTCGCGCTGAGCGATGACGTTGCCCATGGTGGCCCGCCGGTCGCCAGCCATGATCACGCCGTCGGCGTGGGTGACGGCGACGATCGTCGTGCCGTGCGGGGCATCGAGGGTGGTGCCCACCGGCAGGGAGCGCGAGCCGGGCAGCAGGTCGGGCGAGGCCATCCGCAGGAACTCGGTGAAGGACGACGTGCCCGGAGCGGTGAAGTGACCGGGCAGGCGGCCGTGCACGCCCGTTGCGTCTGCCATGTGCGGGTCTCCAGGTGGGCTGCTCGGGGCCTGTGCGGGGGCCTGCTCGGTGCCTGCTCGCCGGCGGGACCGGCGCTGCGCCGGCCCGTTCCGCGCCGCTGGCCACCCTACAGAGCGGTGCGGGAGCGGCCCGGCGGCGGGCGGCGCCGGGGTGGGTCAGCCCGCCGTGTCGCCCAGCCGTCGCCTGCCGGGCCTTCGCCGGGCTCTACTCGCCGCCCTTTTGCACGTAACCCCGGACGAAGTCCTCAGCGTTCTCCTCCAGGACGTCGTCGATCTCGTCCAACAGGGCATCCACGTCGTCGGCGAGCTTCTCCACCCGCTCGTGGACGTCGGTCGCCGGCTCGGCCGCGACCTGCTCGACCTCCTCGGTCGACCGGCTCTGCCGTTCCTGACCGCCGCTGTCCTTGGTCGCCATGTCCTGCTCCTGTGCTCGGTGGCTCGCGAACTCGACCCTACGTCCGGGGTCCGACGTGATGAGCGCGGCGACGCGCCCGTCACCCGACCGTCACCTGGGCTCCGGCGCTCCCCCGACCACGATGCGCCTCCCGACCCGCTCCACCGCGCGCCGCCGCAGGCGCAGGACCCTGGCGTAGCCCTTCACCAGCTGGGTGTAGCCCGGAGTGCGCCCGACGTAGGCCAGGAAGCCCTGGGGGCCCTCGACCATCTCGCCGCTGTCCAGGTCGTACCGCGCTCCGTGCCACGGGCAGACCAGGCAGCCGTCCCGGTCCAGCGCACCCTTGGACAGGTCGGCCAGCTGGTGCCGGCAGCGGGACGAGACGGCCCGCAGCTCGCCGGCGCGGTTGACGACGGTCCACTCCCCCGCGCGGGCGACCGCGCCCACGGGCAGGTCGGACTCCGGCAGGGACGGGTCGGTGGCCATCGGGTGCTCCCGGGCTCGAGGGGTGCGTCGTGGCGCACCTACCCCCGCTCCGGCACGGGACACTGCTCCCGTGCCCGAGGACCTGTACGCGCTGCCGCCCGAGGAGTTCACCGCCGCCCGCGACGCCGCCGCCCGGCAGGCCAGGGCCGACGGCGACCGGGCCGGGGCGGCGGCGCTGAAGGCGCTGCGCAAGCCCACGGCTCCGGCGCACCTGGTCAACCTGCTGGTCCGCGCGGAGCCCGACCTGGTCGACCAGCTGCTCGAGCTG
>JAOPWI010000378.1 GCA_025965755.1 Frankiales bacterium
ACGGCGCCGAGCAGCGCACCGCCGTCACCCTGCAGCGCAGCCTGCTGCCCCGCGACCTGCCCGACGTGCCGGGCGTCGAGGTGGCCCGCCGCTACCTGCCCGGCGCCACCGGGGCCTTCGTCGGCGGCGACTGGTACCAGGGCGTGCAGGTGGGGGACCGGCTGGTCCTGGCCATGGGCGACGTCATGGGCCACGGCATGCGCTCGGCCGCCCGCATGGGGCAGCTGCGGGCCATCGTCGCGACACTGGCGCTCGAGGGCCACTCGCCGGGCGCGCTGCTGCGCCGGCTGGCCGACAGCAGCGACGTCCTGCTCGACCTGGACCTCGCGACGCTCCTGGTCGCGTCGTTCGACCCGGCCGACGGCCGCCTGACCGTCGCCTCGGCCGGCCACCCGCCGCCGCTGCTGGCGCCGGTGGGCGTCGAGCCGTTCTTCGTGGACGTGCAGCCGGGTCCCCCGATCGGCACGCTGCCCGGCCGTTACGACGAGGTCGTGGTGGACGTCCCGCCCGGGGCCACGCTGGTCCTCTACACCGACGGGCTGGTCGAGCAGCGCGGCGAGGACCTCGACGACGGGTTGGAGCGCCTGCGGGTCGCGCTGGCCGACGTGAAGCTGCCGCCCGAGGTGGCTGCCGACCACGTTCTCGAGGTGCTCGGTCGCCAGGCCGGCGGCGACGACGACGTGGCCCTGCTCGTCCTGTTCCGCGCTGCCGGTGGTGGCTGACGTGTCCGGCGTCGTGCTGCTGCAGGGCGGCAACGAGTTCTCTGCGGGCTGCCGCGAGATGGACGGGGCGCTGCTGGCCCGGGCCGACGGGCCGGTCGTCGTGACCGCGCTGGCCGGCGCCGTCGGCCGGGAGTACGCCACCGCCACGGCCCACGGGGTGCGTCACTTCCGCGCGCTCGGGGCCGACGTGGTGGGCGCCCCGGACGTGCGCGAGGACGAGGCCGGCGCGCTGGCCGCGCTGCGCCGCGCCCGGTTGCTCGTGCTGCCGGGCGGGTCGCCGTCGCGCCTGCTGGGCCTGCTGCAGTCCACGCCGGTCGGGGCAGTCGTGGCGGACCTGCTGGCCGCGGGCGGCGTCGTGTCGGGCTCCAGCGCCGGCGCCATGGTGCTGGGCTCGTGGACCGTGCTGCCCGAGCAGCCCGGGCCCGGCGTCGTCCCCGGCCTGGGCCACGTGCCCGGGGTCGTCGTCGTCCCGCACTGGCGCGGCAGCCGCGACGACTGGGTGCAGGCCGTCTCGGCAGCGGTCCCGGCAGGCACGACGGTGCTCGGGCTGGCGGAGGAGTCCGGCGTGCTCGTCGAGGGCGCCGTGCTCACCGCCGTCGGACAGCGACCCACCCGCCTGCTCGGCTCGAACCAGGACCTGCCGGTGGGCCAGAGCTGGCGAACGGCCTGACGCGGCGCGGGCGACCCCCCGCTACCGGTTCCCGACGCACCCCGGAGCCGTCAGCGCGCCGCGCGATCGGCGCGGCGGGAGGCCGTACGCGCTCGGACTGCCCCTGCTGGGCGGTGCCGGGCGCCGCCGGTGCCAGACTCTCTCCGGACGGCGGACGCCGGAGGGCCCCGCGGCCGGTCCGGCCGAAGCGACGACCGCCCGGCGCACCGCCGGGTGCACCGCCCGAGGAGGACCTGCGCGTGGACGACTACCCGACCGGTGCCCAGCCCGGGCCCGCCGACGTGCCGGGCCTCGCGCCGGGCACCGGCCCGGTTTCGGAGCGGATGCGCGCGCTGCTGTCCCGCGCGGTGGACGAGCAGGTCGCCGAGCAGAAGGCCGTCAGCTCTCTCATGGGGGAGCTGCGCGAGCAGGTCGGCGCCCTGGCTGAGGCGCTCGCCAGGACGGCCTCCGGGGCCGGTGTCGAGCGGGTGGCCACGGACCTGGCCGCGCTGGCCGGCGAGCTGCGCACGGCCACCAGCTCCCTCGCCGGCCGGCTGGACGGCCTCGGCCGCCGGGTCGAGGAGCAGGGAACCGTGCTGGAGGCCAGCGGTTCGGGCGCCGAGGCGGGCATCCGCCGGATCAGCGCGCTGGCCGACGAGGTGTCGGCCACGGGTCGCGCGCTGGAGCGGCTGACCGCCCAGGTGGAGCAGCTGGCGCAGTTCCCGTCGGCGGTCTCGGCGCTGCAGGCCGATGTCGCGGGCCTGCACGACCGGCTCACGCCGCTGGCGGAGCTGCGCACCGCTCTGGACGAGTTCGCCAGCCGAGGTGGCGCGGACGTGCTCCGTCCGGACCTGGAGGACCTGCGGGCCCGGGTCGAGGCGCTGCCGGGCACCGCCGACCTGGCGCGCTCCCGCGACGCCGTGGTCGAGGCGCTGACCGGCCGGCTGGAGCGGGTCGAGGCCCTCGCCGGCCGCCCCGCCGTGTCGCCGGACGCGCTCGAGGACGCCGTCGCCCGGCTGTCCGGCCAGCTGGACCTGCTGCCGGCCCGCGAGCAGCTGCTGGACCGGCTGGCCGGCCTCGAGGGCCGGATGAGCGGGCTGCAGCAGCGTCTGGGCGAGGTCGGCGACCGGGTCAGCAAGGTCGGCGAAGCCGCCGGCGGGGTGCCCGCGCTGTCCGGCGACCTCGCCCGCATCGCCGCGCGGGTCGACGTCCTGCCGGCGCTGCGCAGCGACGTCACCGCGCTGCAGGAGGCGCTGGCCGAGCTGCGCGAGGAGACCGCTGCCCCCGCTCTGGCGCTCGGGCTGGCCGGCCTGCGCGAGGACGTGGCGGAGCTGACCACCCAGGTCCGCGACCGCGAGCCGGCCACCCCGGACGCCCTCGCCGCCGCGGTCGCCGCCCGCGTCGCCGACCGGCTGGTCGAGGACCTGGCGCCCCGAGTCGCCGACCTGGTCCTGGCGCGGGTGGGCCCGCTGCTCGTCGACCAGGTCTCCGCCGCGGTCGCCCGCCACGTGACGGCCGAGGTCACCGAGACCGTCCGCGGCACCTCGCTGGCCTCCGAGCGCCGGGTGCTCGCCCACGTCGACGAGGCCGTGCTGGCGCTGGCCGACGCGCTGCTCCGCCGCCGCCGGGCCGCTCCCCGAGCGCCCGAGCCGGTCCCGACGGAGCCTGCTCCAGCGGGGACCTCCGCGTCCCCTGAGCTGCCCGAGGTGAGCCCGGCCGAGCCCGGCGTCGCCGCACCCGTCGGCGCCGACCTGGCCGATGCGGGACCGGTTCCGCCCGCGTCGCTGGCCGACGAGCTGGCGTCGTCGCCGCCGCCGGTGCGCGCGGTGTACGGCA
>JAOPWI010000379.1 GCA_025965755.1 Frankiales bacterium
GGCTCACCGCCGTGCAGGGACCGTCGCTCACCGTGCGCCTGGACGACGCGCCGACCGAGGACCGGCCCGCGGCGGGCAGCACCGACGGCGAGCTGGACGAGGGGCCGGTCGACGGCCCCCGGCCGGACGACCTCGTGGTGCACCAGCAGGACGTCCAGGCCGTCGTCAACGCGCTGTGGTCCGGTGGTGCCGAGGCCATGACGCTCATGGGCGAGCGGGTCATCTCGACCAGCGCCGTGCGCTGCGTCGGCAACACGCTGATCCTGCACGGCCGGGTCTACAGCCCGCCCTTCGTCGTCACCGCGGTCGGGGACACCGCGGGCATGCGTGCGGCGCTGCAGGCCGAGCCGGGCGTGCGCGTCTTTCTCGAGTTCGTCGAGCGGTTCGGCCTGGGCTACGACGTGACGCAGGAGCAGCGCACGGTCCTGCCGGCGTACGAGGGTCCGCTCGAGCTGCCCGTCTCGACCGGGGCGCCGGGTGGGTGAGGGGGTGCGCGCCGGCGTCCGCACGATCGGCGAGCTGCTCATCACGATCGGCCTGATCGGGCTGCTGTTCTGCGTCTACGAGCTCGAGGTCACCAGCCTCTACACCGACCGCCAGCAGGCCGCGCTCCGCGACGAGCTGGCCCGCAGCTGGGCCGAACCGACCGCCGTTCCCGGCCACGCCGTGCCCCCGGCGGCGATCGGCATCGGCGCCGCGCTCGCCGTCGTCCGCGCGCCCCGGCTCGGGGCGGACTGGCGCCAGGTGGTGCTGGAGGGCATCAGCGTGGCGGACCTCAAGCGCGGCCCCGGCCACGACCCGGGGACGGCGCTGCCCGGCCAGATCGGCAACGTGGTCGTCAGCGGCCATCGCACGACGTACGGCGCGCCGTTTGAGAACCTCGACCGGCTGGTCCCCGGTGACCCGATCGTCGTCGAGACGCGCGACAGCTGGTTCACCTACCGGGTGACCGGCACGCTGATCGTGCGGCCCGACCAGATCGAGGTGACCGCTGCGGTGCCCGGCCGGCCGGGCGTCGCGCCGGCGCAGCGCCTGCTCACCCTGACCACCTGCCATCCGAAGTACTCCGCCCGCGCGCGCCTGGTGGTGCAGGCCCGCCTGCAGGGCGGCGGCAGCAAGGTCGCCGGGCAGCTGCCGGCCGCGCTGACCGGGCGGGGGGCCTGAGATGTACGGCGGAATCTGGCGCGCCCTTCCCGGACCGCTCGCGCTGCGGGTGCTCATCGCCCTGCTCCTGCTGCTCGCGGTCCTGGCGCTGCTGTTCCTCGTCGTCTTTCCCCGGGTCGAGGAGCTGCTGCCCTACAGCGACGTCACCGTCACGGGTGAGCCCCCGCCGGCGTAGCAGGACGGCGCTGTGTCGCATGCCACACTGCGTCCCGCCCGCGCCCCGTCCGCAGCTGTCGGAGGACTCAGTGCCCCCCGCCCAGAAGGCCCCCGGCTCCCCGTACGCCGCCCGGCCGTGGCTGGGGAGCTACCCGCAGGGCGTGCCGCCGGACTTCGCGTTCCCGACGATCCCGGTCACCCGGCTGCTCGACGACGCGGCCGCCTCCTTCCCGACCGGCTCCGCGCTGGCCTTCCTCGGCACGACGCTCACCTACCGCCAGCTCAAGGAGCAGGTCGACGCCTTCGCCGGCGCCCTGGCCGGTCTGGGCGTGCGCAAGGGCGACCGGGTCGCCGTCGTGCTGCCGAACTGCCCGCAGCACGTCATCACGCTGTTCGCCGCGCTGCGGCTCGGCGCCGTGGTGGTGCAGCACGATCCGCTCGCGCCGGACAGCGAGCTGCGCCACCAGCTCGCCGACTGCGGGGCCAAGATCGTCGTCTGCCTGGATCGCGGGTACGAGGCCGTCGCCCGCGTCCGGTCCCAGACGGCGCTGGAGACCGTGGTCGTCACCAGCCTGTCCGACTACCTGCCGACGGTCGCGAAGCTGACCCTGCGGCTGCCGCTCGCGTCGGCGCGCCGGGCCCGCGCGCAGGTCACCGTCGGGCTGCCCAGGGGCGCGCCGGTGCGGTGGTTCCGGGCGCTGCTCAAGGGCTCGCGGCTGCCGCAGCGCCAGACGCCGCTGGACCCCGAGACCGACCTCGCGCTGCTGCAGTACACCAGCGGCACCTCCGGGGCCAGCAAGGGCGCGATGCTCACGCACCACAACCTGGTCGCGGACACGTACATGAACCGGCTCTGGGACACCGGCGCCACCGCCGGTCGCGAGGTCACGCTGGGCGTGCTGCCGCTGTTTCGCGCGTACGGCCTGACCGTCGCGATGCTCCACACCGTGCTGCTCGGGAGCACCCTGGTGCTGCTGCCGCGGTTCGACCTCGAGCGCGTGTTCGCCGCCGTCGACGAGCACAGGCCGACCCTGCTTCCGGGCGTGCCGGCGATCTATCAGGCGATCGCCGACAGCCTGCAGGTGCGCCAGCGCGACCTGTCCTGCCTGCGGCTGTGCGTGTCCGCCGGGCGGGCGCTGCCGCTCGAGGTGCAGCAGAAGTTCGAGCGGCTGTCCGGCGCGCGGCTGATCGAGGGCTACGGCCTGACCGAGACCTCGTCGTCCACCCACGCCAACCCCATCAGCGGTCGGCGCAAGCGCGGCTCCATCGGCCTGCCGCTGCCCGGGACGCTGTGCAAGATCGTGGACCGGAACGACCCCGCCCGCGAGGTGCCCGTCGGCTCGCCCGGCGAGCTGGCGGTGAGCGGGCCGCAGGTGTTCACCGGCTACTGGAACCGCCCGGACCGGACCGGGGTCTTCACCGACGACGGCTACCTGCTGACCGGTGACGTCGCGGTCATGGATGACGACGGCTACTTCACGATCGTCGACCGCCCGAGGGAGCCGGACCCCGCGAGCGGGCGCAGCGCCTCGCCCTCCGGGGTGGAGCAGGTGCTGTGCCGGCTGCCCGGAGCCGCCGCAGGCCCGGTCCGTCCGGGCGC
>JAOPWI010000387.1 GCA_025965755.1 Frankiales bacterium
TCGGCGCCGACCTCGGGCAGGTGGAGCCGCGCGTGCTGGCGGCGGTGTCCGGCGACGAGGTGCTGACGCGCGCCGCCGCGCAGGACGACATGTACGCGCCGGTGGCCGAGCAGCTGCGCTGCGACCGGCCGCGCGCGAAGGTCGCCGTCCTGGCCGCAATGTACGGCCAGACGTCCGGCACCGCCGGCGCGGCGCTCAAGGAGATGGACCGCGCGTACCCGGTCGCGATGGCATACCTGCGCAACGCCGAGCAGGCCGGCCTCGTCCGCACCGACCTGCGCACGTACGGCGGCCGGCTGCTGCGGCTGAGCGGGTACGACGTGGCGCCCGAGCCGGTGGGCGAGTCGGTCGCGGTGCCCACAGGGCTCGGCCGGTTCGCCCGCAACGCGGTCGTCCAGGGCGCGGCCGCGGAGCTGTTCAAGGCGTGGGCGGCAACGGTGCGGGCCGGGCTGTCGTACGGGCGCATCGTGCTGTGCCTGCACGACGAGCTGCTGCTGCACGTTCCCGAGGCCGCGGCCGAGCAGGCGGCCGCCCTGCTGCGGTCCGCGCTGGCCGAGGCGTCGGGGCGCTGGGCATCCGGCAGCGGGGTGCGGTTCGTCGCCGACGTCGCCGTGGTGTCGCGCTGGAGCGACGCGAAGAGCTGAGCCGTCTCAGCGCGGGGTCAGCGCCCGGCCCGCCGCCGACCAGGCGCTGCGCCAGATCCGGGCCGCCCCGACCTGCAGCCCGGCCGCACGGGTCAGGGGCTCGGTGGCCGCCGCCAGGCCCGACAGCGGCCGCCCGGCCGCGATGCCGGCCAGCAGGAAGCGGCCGATCAGCTCGCGGACGTGCTCGGGCTGCTCGAGCATCGGAATGTGCCCGGCGCCCTGGACCAGCGCCAGCTCACCGCCCGGAATGCGCCGGGCCAGCAGCTTGGCGTTGCCGACGGGGACCAGCTTGTCCAGCGACCCGTGGAGCACCAGCGTCGGCGCCTGCAGCCCGGGCAGCCGGGACACCGCGTCGTGGTAGCTGCTGGCCAGCACGTGGAGCAGCGCCCCGCGGGCGCCGGCCCGGTCGGCACCCAGCCGCTCGAGGTGCCCCAGGACCTCGTCCGGGTGCGCCCGGGCGTACTCGTCGGAGAACAGCGCCCGCACCAGCAGCCTGATCTTCCGGTCGCGCGCCAGGGGCAGCCGCTGGAGCGCCAGCGCCCCGAGGCCCTCGACCTGCGGGACGGCCGAGCGCGGCCCGCCGGGGCTGGTCCCCTGCAGCACCAGGCCGCGCACCCGGTCGGGGAAGCGCAGGGCCATCTCCTGGGCGATCATTCCGCCCATCGAGATGCCGTGCACGTGCGCCGACTCGATCTCGAGGGCGTCCAGCACCCGCACCGCGTCGGCGGCGAGCTCCGGCATGGAGGTCGGCCTGAGGGGCACCGACGAGCGGCCGGCACCGCGGTTGTCGTACGACACGCAGTCGAACGCCTCGGCGTAGAGCGGCAGGACCGGCGCGAAGATCTGAGCCCCGATACCGAAGCCCGTGATCCACAGAAGCGGCTCCCCGCGGCCGGTTCGCTCGACATGGAGCCGGGCACCGGGTACGACAACGTGACGCACGGCACACTCCGTCCTGCAGACCGGTGCACTTTCTACCAACAGGGAGCTCGCCCATGGCGTTGTGGAAGCGAGCATTCGACGCCGGCGAACGCGCGATCGGCCCGCGGCTCGAGCAGGGCGTGCACACGCCGGCCTTCGCCACGGCCGTCGGCGTGGTCGGCGGGCTGCGCCGGACCGTGAACCGGGCCATCGAGCTGCGCAGCCGCCAGCTGCTGCACCTGATCAACCTGCCGACCGCGACGGACGTCCGGCGCGTGCGGCGACAGGTGGCCGATCTGGACCGTGAGATCAGGTTGCTGCGGGACTTCATGGAGAAGACCGCGAGGACCGACCGAGAGGAGCCGACCGGTGGCACCAGGAACGGGAACGGCGGACGCACTGCTGCGAGCGCCGGGGGACGTGCTCGGGAGGCTGCGCCGCGACGTGGAGCGCAACGCGCTGCGCGCCCGCAACGGGATCAAGCTGGTGACGGGGACGGACCGGCCACGTAGCGGTCTCACCCCCAAGGACCTGGTGTGGGAGCGCGACCGGGCGAAGCTGTACCGCTACCGCAGCGACCGGGTCGCCCACCATCCGCCGCTGCTCATCGTGTTCAGCCTGGTGTCCCGGGCGTACATCCTGGACCTGGCGCCGGGCAACAGCTTCGTCGAGCGGCTGCGCGACGAGGGCTTCGACGTCTTCCTGCTCGACTGGGGCGCCGCCGAGGACCGCGACGCCGGCAACCTGCTCGAGGACTACGCCGAGGGCTACATGCCGGCCGCGATCGAGCGGGTCCGCGAGGTCACCGGCAGCGACGACGTGGCGCTGGTCGGCTACTGCTTCGGCGGCGTGCTGTCGCTGCTGGCCGCGGCCGCGGACCCTGACCTGCCCCTGGCCAGCCTGACGACGATCGCGTGCCCGGTGGACTTCACCAAGATGGGCCCGATGACGGAGATCATGCGGCGCGGCGATCTGCCGCTCGACAGCATGCTCGACGAGGACGGCAACATCGCGCCGAGCATGCTGCGGCAGTCCTTTCAGATGCTCAAGCCGACGGCCGATCTGGCCAAGTACGCCGCGCTGCTCGACGGTCTCTGGGACGACCGGCTCGTCAACGCCCACCAGCTGATGACCCAGTGGGCGTCCGACCACGTGCCGTTCCCGGGCCGGACGGCCGCCCAGTGCGTCGAGATGCTCATGCGCGACAACGCGTTCATGACCGACACGCTGCGCATGCGCGGGCGGCACGTGTCCCTCAAGGACATCACCGTGCCGTACCTCAACGTCGTCGCGGAGCGCGACCACATCGTGCCCATCGACGCGGCCGCACCGGCGCTCGGCCTGGTCGGCTCGGCCGACCGCCACGAGCTCCGGCTGGACGCGGGGCACATCGGCCTCGCCGTCGGGCGCACCGCCCAGAAGGTCACCATCCCCCGGATCGCCGACTTCCTGCGCCTGCGCAGCCGACCCGTCGAGAAGAGCCACTCGTGAGCGACGGCACCGAGCTCGGTCCCCAGCACGCCCCGGCGCTGCGGCGGTTCTTCGACGACCTGCCGGACGAGGACGTCACCTACGTCAAGGAGAGCGTGCGCGACGCCGCGGTGGTCAACGGGCTCGCCGAGGGTGACGGCCGGGCCCGCCGCTGGGTCGCACTGAGCGACGAGGGCGAGGTGCAGGGCTACGTCGCCGTGCTGCCCGGCGTCGGCCTGTCGCAGCACGTCGGCGAGCTGCGGCTGGTGGTCTCGCGGGCCTGCCGCGGCCAGGGAATCGGCCGCCGGCTGGCGCAGGCCGCGGTGCTCGCCGCGCTCAAGGACGGCCTGTCCAAGCTGGTCGTCGAGGTTCCCGCCGAGGAGGAGGGCACCGCACAGGTGTTCCGGCGGCTGGGCTTCGAGGGCGAGGCCCTGCTGCGCGACCACATCCGGGACCGGTCCGGGACGCTGCGTGACGTCCTGCTGCTGGCCCACTTCGCCGACGCCACCAGCTCCAGCCTGTCGGTGATCGGGGCCGACGAGCCGCACTAGCCGAACAGCGCGCGCACCCTCGCGGCCACCTCGCCCGGGGCCTCCTCCGGGAGGAAGTGGCCGACGCCCGGCAGCACCTCCACCGTCATGTCCTCGGCGTACGGCTCCCAGCCCTCGAGCACGGCCCCCGTGGCCACCGGGTCGCCGTCGCCGACGACGAGCCTGGTCGGGACGGTCAGCCGCTGGTCGAGGTAGCGCCCGCGCAGCACCGCGGGGCTCTCGGCCAGCAGGAACGTGCGGTAGAGCAGGACGCTGGCGCGGGCGCGGTCCGGCTCCTGCAGCACCGCGCCGAACGCCCGCAGGTCCTGTGCGGTGAAGGCGTCCTGGCGGCTGCTGCCGGCCCGGATCGCCCGCTCGACCACCGTCGGTGTCGCCTGCAGGACCTGCTGGGCGAGCACGGGCGTCGACAGCAGGACCTGGTAGGCCAGCCGCCAGGCCTGCAGCGCGCGCGCCGCGGTCGGCCGCTGGAAGGGGTGCGTGATGCCGAGCGCGAGCAGCCCGCTGAACCGCTCCGGCGCCCGCAGGCAGGCCAGAAAGCCGGTCCAGCCGCCCCAGTCGTGGCCGACCAGGCCGACCCGCGGGAGTTCCATCGCGTTCAGCAGCCCCAGCAGGTCGGTGGCCAGCTGCTCCTTGTCGTAGGGCGCCCGCGCGTCCGTCCAGCCGTGGCCGCGCAGGTCGGGCATGACCAGCCGGTAGGAGCCGGCGAGCAGCGGCACGACGTGGCGCCAGCAGTACCAGTGCTGCGGCCAGCCGTGCAGCAGGACCAGCGGCTCGCCCCGGCCGGCCTCCGCGACGTGCACCGACAGCCCGCCGACCTCGACCTGCCGGTGGGTGACGCCCGGGACGGGGGGCACGGCAGCGAGGTCCATGTGCCGCCTCTCCCCCGCGGAGCGGCTCGTCAAGCCGCCGCAGCCGCCCTGTGGGCGACCCGGCGCTGTCAGCGCCTTCGCTTAGCGTTCCCGGAGTGACGACACCGCCCGCGAGGCCGACCCGGGACGCCCAGCGCGCCCGGGTCTACCGGGCCGAGGACGCCTGGGCGCACCGCCTGGACGCCGCCCGGCTCGGGGCGCCGCTGGCCGTCGTCGGCGGCAGCAGCCTGGTGCTGCCGGCCGAGCGGCGGTT
>JAOPWI010000395.1 GCA_025965755.1 Frankiales bacterium
CCAGGCGGCTCCGGTCGGCGCCCAGCACGTCCGGCAGCGGGCCGACCAGGTAGCGCCCGGCCCGCTCCTCGCCCAGGGCCGGCAGCCCACCGGCGCCGAGCGGGTTGGGCCGGCCCCAGGTGCCGGACGCATCCACCACGGCGCGAGCGCGCAGCTCCCCCACGGTCCCGTCGCGGTCCCGCACCCGCAGCACGAACGGCCGCTCGGCCCGGCCGATGCTGCGGCTCTTGTCCATGCCCTCGCGGGTGACGGCGAGGACCTGCCGACCGAGCTGGACCGCATCGCCGAGCAGGCCGGCGAGCGGGGCCAGGTACAGCTCGGCCAGCTCGGCGCCGGTCGGCGGCACCGGCGTGTCCGGGCGGCTCCAGCCGGTGGCCGCCAGCAGCCGCTCGGCCGTCGGGTCGACCAGGTAGGTCCAGGGGGTGAAGGTGCGCACGTGGCCCCAGGCGCGGACCGCCGCGCCGGCCTCGTCGCCGGCCTCCAGCACGACGAAGGGCAGGCCGCGGTCGGCCAGGTGCGCCGCGGCGGCCAGACCGACGGGTCCGGCGCCGATGACGGCAACGGGAAGGGGAGTGCTCATGACGGCTCCTGCGAGAGGGACGTAGTATCGACATGCGTCGATGGAATGACCCTACGGGATCTATCGACGCCTGTCGATGGATTGAGGAGAACCCGTGGCCGTGCGCGAGGCACCCGTACTGGTGCAGCCCGAGGTCGACGCCTGCTGCGCGCCGCTGCAGGCCACGCCGCTCGAGGCTCCGGAGGCAGCGGAGCTGGCCCGGCGGTTCGGCGCCCTCAGTGACCCGGTCCGGCTGCGGCTGCTCAGCCTGCTGGCCACCTCGCCCGACGGTGCGGTGTGCGTGTGCGACCTGGTCGAGCCGGTCGGCAAGAGCCAGCCGACCGTCAGCCACCACCTCAAGGTGCTGCGCGACGCCGGCCTGGTGACCAGCGAGAAGCGCGGCACCAACGTCTGGTACGCCGCGGTGCCGGCCGCGCTCGCCGGCCTGCGCGAGGCGCTCGCCGGATAGTTCGGCGACCCCGCGCGCTCCCCGACCGACCGCTCGGTCATGCTGCTGGAGCCGCCCTGCGTCGATCCTTGCGAAACGGCGAAGGCGGCTGACACAGTGCGATCAGAAGCCGGACCCGCTCGCCGGCGGCCGTCCGGTCCGCGCGTCGAGAGGGGAAGCCGTGTACCCGGGTGTCTGGGTCAAGGAGCAGGCTGACAAGCCCGCCGTCGTGCTCGCCGAAACCGGTGAGCAGGTCACCTACGGGGAGCTGGAGGAGCGCTCGGTCCGGCTGGCCCACGTGCTGCACGACACCGGCCTGCGCCGGGGTGACGCGATCGCGCTCATCACCGACAACACGCCGCGCGCGTTCGAGGTCTACTGGGCGGCGCTGCGCTCCGGGCTCTACATCACGGCGGTCAACACGCACCTCACGCCGGACGAGGCCGCCTACATCGTCCGGGACTGCGGGGCCAAGGTCGTCGTGGTCTCCGCCGCGCTGCGCCCCATGGCCGAGGCGCTGGTGCCCCTGACGCCCGAGGTGCAGCTGCGCCTGGCGTACGGCGGCGAGGTCAGCGACCACTCCTCCTACGACGAGGCGCTCGCGAAGGGGTCGCCGGTGCCCTTCGCGGACCAGCCCAGCGGCGCGGACATGCTCTACAGCTCCGGCACCACCGGCCGGCCCAAGGGCATCCGCGCGCCGCTCCCCGACCGCCAGGTCGGCGAGCCGGGCAACACGGTCGTCGCCGTCTTCGGGATGCTCTACGGCTTCGACACCGAGACCGTCTACCTCTCCCCCGCGCCGATCTACCACGCCGCGCCGCTGCGCTTCTGCGCCGCGATCCAGTCGCTCGGCGGCACCGTCGTGCTCATGAAGAAGTTCGACCCCGAGCAGGCGCTGGCCAACATCCAGAAGCACCGCGTCACGCACAGCCAGTGGGTGCCGACGATGTTCGTCCGCATGCTCAAGCTGCCGCAGGACGTCCGCGAGAAGTACGACGTGAGCAGCCTCAAGGTCGCCGTGCACGCCGCCGCTCCGTGCCCGGTCGACGTCAAGCACAAGATGATCGAGTGGTGGGGCCCGGTGCTTCAGGAGTACTACTCCTCCACCGAGGGCGCCGGAGCGACGTTCATCAGCAGCGAGCAGTGGCTGGCCCACCCGGGCTCGGTCGGCCAGGCGGCCGTCGGGATCATCCACATCTGCGATGACGAGGGCGTCGAGCTGCCGGTCGGGCAGATCGGCACCGTCTTCTTCGAGCAGGAGCAGATGCCCTTCAGCTACTACAACGACCCCGAGAAGACCAAGGCCGCCCAGCACCCCGAGCACCCCAACTGGACGACGATGGGCGACGTCGGCTACGTCGACGGGGAGGGCTTCCTCTACCTGACCGACCGCAAGTCGTTCATGATCATTTCGGGCGGGGTGAACATCTACCCGCAGGAGGTCGAGGACGCGCTGACGCTGCACCCGGCCGTTCTGGACGTCGCCGTCATCGGCATTCCCGACGAGGTCATGGGCGAGCAGGTCAAGGCGGTCGTCGAGGCGGCCCCCGGTCACACCCCCGGCCCGGAGCTGGCCGAGGAGCTGACGGCGTTCCTGCGCCAGCACATCGCCGGCTACAAGGTGCCGCGCTCCATCGACTTCACCGAGCAGCTGCCGCGCACCCCCACGGGCAAGCTGCTCAAGCGCGTGCTCCGCGACGGCTACCAGGCACAGGCCTCGGCGTGACGCGCCGGGCGCTGCGGCTCGGCACCTTCTCGGGCTACCTCGGCGACCGCTACACCGCGATCGACGAGGCGATGGCCGGCGACCCGGTCGACGTCCTCATCGGCGACTACCTGGCCGAGGTCACGCTCGCCGCGCTGTCGTTCCGGCACCGGGCCGACCCCGACCGCGGCTACGTCGAGTACGTCCTGGACCAGCTGCGGCCGCACCTGCCCGCGCTGGCCGAGCGGGGCACCAAGGTCGTGACCAACGCGGGCGGGTTCAGCCCGGCCGGGCTGGCCGCGGCGATCCGCGCGGAGGCCGCGCGGGCCGGCGTCGTCCTCAGCGTGGCGCACGTCGAGGGCGACGACGTCCTGTCGCGCCTGCCGGACTACCAGGCCCGCGGGCACCTGCTCGAGAACCTCGACGGGGGCGCGCCCCTGAGCGAGTGGGGCGTCGAGCCGCTGGCCGCGAACGCCTATCTCGGCGGCTGGGGCATCGCCGCTGCGCTGGCCGAGGGCGCCGACGTCGTGGTGTGCGGACGCGTCACCGACGCCTCCCTGGTCGCCGGCCCGGCAGCGTGGTGGCACGGCTGGTCGCGCGACGACTACGACGCCCTGGCGGGCGCCGTGACGGCCGGCCACATCATCGAGTGCGGCGCCCACGCCACGGGCGGCAACTTCTCCGGCTTCCTGACGGTCCCGGACAACCTCGTGCCCGGCTTCCCCATCGCCGAGATCGAGGCCGACGGCAGCAGCGTGATCACCAAGCACGGCCGCGACGGCGGCATGGTCACCGTCGACACCGTGACGGCGCAGCTGGTCTACGAGATCCAGGGACCGGTCTACCTCAACCCCGACGTGACCGTGCACCTGGACACCGTCCAGCTGGCGCAGGAGGGCCCGGACCGCGTACGCCTGACCGGCGCGACCGGCTCGCCGCCGCCGCCCACGACGAAGGTGGCGGCGTTCGCGCTGCTGGGGCACCAGGTCGTCGGCACGACGTACGTCACCGCGCCGGAGATCGACGCGAAGGTCGACCTGCTGCAACGGCAGCTGAGCCGCGACCTGCCCGAAGGTGTGGAGCTGTCGTTCCTGCGGCTGGGCACGGCGGCCGAGGACCCCGAGACGCAGTGGGACGCGACCGTCACCCTGCGGGTGCTGGCCACCTCGCAGGACCTCGACGCGCTCACGAGGTGCGACCTCGGCGCCCGCCTCGGCAGCCTCTACCTGCAGAGCATTCCGGGTTTCTACACCGACGTGGCCGCCGGTCCGCTGGGCAAGCCGCGCGCCCGCGTCGACTACTGGCCGGCCCTGCTGGACCAGCGCGAGGTCCCGGTCCGCACCGTCCTGGAGGACGGCCGCGTCGTCGAGATCGCCCCGCCGGCGCAGACCGCCGTGGTGCGCCAGCCGGTGCACCCGGAGCCGGCCGAGGAGCCCCCCAGCGGGCCGCTGCGGCGGGTGCCGCTCGGCACGCTGGCGCACGCGCGCGCCGGTGACAAGGGCGGCAACTCCAACGTCGGCCTGTGGGTCAGCGACCCGCGCGCCTGGCCATGGCTGCGCGCGGCGCTGACCACCGCGGAGCTGCGCCGCCTCCTGCCGGAGCTCAAGGACCTCGAGGTGGTGCGGCACGAGCTGCCGCACCTGCGGGCCGTGCACTTCGTGCTGCGCGGCCTGCTGGGCACCGGCGGCTCGTCCAACACCCGTGTCGATCCGGTCGGCAAGGCGGTCGGCGAGTACCTGCGCGCCAAGCACGTGCTGGTGCCGGAGGAGCTGCTCTAGTTCAGGCGTTGCGGGCGAGCAGCCCGCCGTCGACCACCAGCACCGCGCCGGTCATGTAGCGAGACGCGGGCAGGGAGAAGTTCAGCGTCGCGTGGGCGACCTCCTCCGGCTCGCCGTAGCGGCCGAGTGCCGTGCGGCGGCGGGCGAACACCGCCTTGTCGGCGTCCGGGATGTCGGCGGTGATGCCGGTGTTGATCGGGCCCGGGCACACGCAGTTGACGGTGATGCCCTCGCGGCCGAGTTCGACCGCGAGGGCCCTGGTCAGGCCGACCACGCCGTGCTTGGCGGCGGTGTACGGGCTCATGTCGCGGGTGGCGCCCCACGCCTCGGTGGAGGCGATGTTGACGATGCGCGGGTCCGGCGCCTGCCGCAGGTGCGGCAGGGCGGCCCGGATGACCCGGGTCTGCCCGGTCAGCAGGACGTCCAGGCTCCAGGCCCAGGTCTCCTCGAACGCGTCACCGTCGATCTTGGTGGCCCGGGCCGCGCCGGCGTTGTTGACCACGACGTCCAGCCGGCCCCAGCGGGCGGCCACCTCGCCGACGACCCGCTCAACCGCGGCCGGGTCCGTGACGTCCATCGCCCAGCCGGCAGCCGTGCCGCCCGCCGCGACGATGGTCTCGGCGACGGCCTGCACGTCCTGCGCCGACAGGTCGGTCACGGCGACCTTCGCGCCCTCGTCGGCGAACAGCTGGGCGGTCGCCAGGCCCATGCCGGAGGCGGCGCCGGTGACCAGCACGACCGACCCCTGGACGGACCGGCTCAGCGCCGTCAGCCGCGGCACGGCTAGAGCACCCCGCCGTTGGGGCTGATGATCTGCCCGGTCGTGTACGACGCCTCGTCCGCGCACAGGTGCAGGGCGAGCGGCGCGATCTCCTCGACCGTGCCCATCCGCCCCATCGGGATCTGCATCGTCAGCACCGCCGCCATCTCAGGCGCCAGCGCGTTCTGCGTCAGCGGCGTGTCGATCCAGCCCGGGGCGATGGCGTTGACGCGGATGCCGGCCGCCATGCCGTCCTGCGACAGCGACTTGGTGAGCGCGATGATGCCGCCCTTGGCCGCGCTGTAGTGCGGCGCCTGCGCGCTGCCGGCCAGGCCGAGGATCGAGGTGATGTTGAGCATCGCTCCTCCGCGGCCGGCCTCCTCCATGCGGCGCATGCCCTCGCGGGCGCAGTAGAAGGTGCCGTAGAGGTGCACGCGGATCATGCGGTCCCACGCCTCGAGCTCCAGGCTGCTGGTCCCCCGGAGCGGGTCCGGCGCCTGCCCGGCCATCACCTTCGCCAGGTTGGCGAGGGCGCGCTGCGTCTTCGCCTCGTCCTGGGGCGGGGCGTGCCCGGCGTTGTTGACCAGCACGTCCAGCCCGCCCAGCGCGGCGTCGACGGCGGCAAACGCGCGGGCCACGTCGTCGGGGTCCGCGACATCGCACCGCACCGCGAGCGACGGGCCGCCCGCCTTGTCGGCGACGACCCGGGCGCCGGCCTCGTCGAGGTCGAGCACCGCCACCGACGCGCCCTCCGCAGCCATGGACAGGGCGATGGCCGCCCCGATCCCCGACGCGCCGCCGGTCACGACCACGCGCTTGCCTTCGTACCGCTGCATGCCTGTCTCCTGCCTAGGGGAACCGGGACTTGCGCCCGTCGGGGACGGGGCCGAGCACGTCCCGCCACCTGCCGGGACCACCGGTCACGCCGACAGCGTGCGGATCGTCTCCATGTCCTGCAGGCGGCCCTGCGGCGTCGGCGCCAGCGGACGCAGGTTCAGGGTGGTCACGCCGGCAGCGGTGAAGGCCGCCAGCCGCTCCTTGACGTACGACGCCGGGCCGACCAGCGAGGTCGCCCGCAGCAGGTCGGCCGGGACAGCCGCGGCCGCCTCCTGCTTGCGGCCGGACAGGTACAGGTCCTGAATCTTCTCGGCCTCGGCCTCGTAGCCGTAGCGGCGGGTGAGGTCGTTGTAGAAGTTCTTGCCACGGGCGCCCATGCCGCCGATGTAGAGCGCCATCTGCGGGCGGCCGAGCTCGAGCAGGTGGTCGACGTCCTCGCCGATCGCCAGGGTGCAGCCGACGACGACATCGAGCGGCCCGAGGTCGGGGCTGCGCTTGGCGAAGCCCTCCTGCAGCGACGCGCCCCACACGTCCCCGGCCTTCTCCGGGTGGTAGAAGATCGGCTCCCAGCCCTCGGCCAGCTCGGCGGCCAGGGCGACGTTCTTCGGGCCGATCGCCGCCAGCATCACCGGGATCCGGTCGCGCACCGGGTGGTTGATGATGCGCAGCGGCTTGCCCAGGCCGGTGCCCTGGCCGGCCGGCAGCGGCACGGTGTAGTACCTGCCCTCGAACTGCACCTTCTCGCGGCGCCACACCTGGCGGCAGATCTCGATGACCTCGCGGGTACGGCCGAGCGGCGCGTCGTACGGCACGCCGTGGAAGCCCTCGACGACCTGCGGGCCGGAGGCGCCGATGCCGAGCACGAAACGGCCGTTGGACACGTAGTCCAGGCCGGCCGCGGTCATCGCGGTGAGCGTCGGCGTGCGCGTGTAGAGCTGCAGGATGCCGGAGGCCAGCTGCACCCGGTCGGTCTTGGCAGCCAGGTAGCCCAGCTGGCTGACGGCGTCGAAGCTGTACGCCTCCGGGACGAAGACGATGTCCAGGCCCGCGCGCTCGTAGTCCTGCAGCGCTCCGACGGTCTCCATGAAGCCGCCGGAGTAGTCCAGTGGCATGCCGATCCGCACGTGATCTCCCTCGTCGTCGCAGCCGGGGCGGGCGTGGACCGTGCCTCCGGGCGGCCAGCAGACCGGGAGTCGACGCGCATGTCAACCCGGGTCCGCCCGCGCGGCTGCGGCCTGCCTGGCACGATCAGCACCGTGACCCGGCGTCGACGTGCAGGCCAGGCGCCGGTGCTGCGCGTGTCGCCGGCGTGAGCGGAGGAGCCCGGCGGGCCCAGGCCGCCAGCACCGCAGCGCACCTGCGCTCGCTGCGTTTCTCCCACCCGGCGCAGGTGGTGGTGGCCGGCTTCTCGGCGGCCGTCGTGGTCGGGACGCTGCTGCTGCTGCTCCCGACCGCCCGGCGCGGCGAGGGCGGCGCCAGCGTCGTGGAGGCGCTGTTCACGGCGACGTCTGCCATCTGCGTGACCGGCCTGGTCGTCGTCGACACGCCGACCTACTGGTCCGGTTTCGGCCAGGCGCTGATCCTGCTGCTCTCGCAGGTGGGCGGGTTCGGGATCATGGCGCTGGCGACGCTGCTGGGCCTGCTGGTCTCGCGCCGGCTGGGCCTGCGCGACCGGCTCAACGCGGCCGCCGAGGCCAAGAGCCTGGGCGTCGGCCTCGCCGACGTGCGCACCGTGCTGCTCGGTGTCGCCCGCACCTGCCTGGTCTTCGAGGGCGTCGGCGCCGTGCTGCTGGCCCTGCGCTTCTGGGTCGGCTACGACGAGCACCCGGCGCGAGCGGCCTGGCTCGGGCTGTTCCACGCCGTGTCGGCCTTCAACAACGCCGGATTCGCGCTGTTCAGCGACAGCCTCATGGGCTTCGCCACCGATCCGTGGATCTGCGCCGTCGTCGGCACCCTCGTCATCGCGGGCAGCCTGGGCTTTCCCGTGCTGTTCGAGCTGCGGCGCGACTGGCGCACGCCGCGGCGCTGGGCGCTGCACACCAAGATCGTCGTCACCATGTCGGCCGTGCTGCTCGGGCTGGCCTCGCTCATGCACCTGGCGCTGGAGTGGTCCAACCCGCGCACTCTCGGGCCGCTGGGGGTCCCGGCCAAGGCCCTGGCCGCGGTGTTCCAGGGCGTGATGCCGCGCAGCGGCGGCTTCAACACGGTGGACATCGCCGGGCTGAACGAGGAGACGCTGCTGGGCACCGACGTGCTGATGTTCATCGGCGGCGGCAGTGCCGGCACGGCCGGCGGCATCAAGGTGACGACCTTCGCCGTGCTGCTGTTCGTCATCCTCACCGAGGTGCGGGGTGATCAGAGCGTCACGGCGTTCGGCCGGCGGATCCCGCGCAGCGTGCAGCGCCAGGCCCTCAGCGTGGCGTTGCTGGCGGTCGCCGTCGTGGTCGGCGCCACCGCGACGCTGCTGCAGCTCACCGAGTTCACGCTGGACGAGGTGCTGTTCGAGGTGATCTCCGCCGCGTCGACGACGGGGCTGTCGACGGGCATCACCGACGATGTGGGCACGCCCGGCCAGCTCCTGCTCGCCGCCCTGATGTTCCTCGGCCGGCTCGGACCCATCACGCTGGCGTCGGCGCTCGCCCTGCGCTCGCGCCCGAAGCTCTACGACCTGCCTGAGGAACGCCCGATCATCGGGTGAGCCCGCTCGACCCTGGAGATGCCGTGCCCGACCTGTTCCGCCGCGACAAGGACCAGACCGCCCGCCGGCTGGCCGACCTCGACAGCGTGGTCGTGATCGGCCTGGGCCGGTTCGGCAGGTCGCTGGCGATCGAGCTGGTCGAGTCCGGCACGGAGGTCCTGGGCATCGACTGCGACGAGAGTCTCGTGCAGGAGCTCAGCGGCAAGCTGACGCACTGCGTACGGGCGGACAGCACCAGCGAGGACGCCCTGCGCCAGCTCGCGGTGCAGGAGTTCGACCGGGCGGTCGTCGCGATCGGGACGCACATCGAGGCGTCGCTGCTGACCGCCTCGCTGCTGCGCAACTTCGGCGTGCCCAACATCTGGGCCAAGGCCATCAGCGAGGCGCACGGCCGCATCCTCGAGCAGCTGGGTGTCGGCCACGTCGTCTATCCCGAGCACGACATGGGCCGGCGGGTCGCCCACCTGGTCAAGGGCCGGATGCTCGACTTCATCCAGTTCGAGCCGGACTTCGCGATGGTCAAGACGGACCCGCCGGTGATGCTGCACGGGGTGCCGCTGGCCGAGACCGGCCTGCGCCGGGGGCACGGCGTGACCATCGTCGGCGTGAAGAAGCCGGGAGGCTCGTTCACCCACGCCACCGGCGAGACGGTGCTGTCGCCGGGCGACACGGTCATCGCCTCCGGCCAGCCCGGCGCCGTCGAGCGGTTCAGCGAGCTGCGCTGAGCGCCCGGTAGCCTCGAGCCAACCCGCTCGACGGCGAGCGGTGGTGTGCCGGGAAGTCTGGTCGGCGTCTGTCGCTGGAGGCTGCCTTGACCACGTCCCCGACCCGGCCGCGGCTGCTCTCGCGCGGCAGCTGGCCGGAGGCCTCGCGGATCGCCGACATCCTGCGCACCGAGACCATCGGCGGCCTGCTGCTCCTGCTCGGCACGGTCATCGCCCTGGTCTGGGCCAACTCCCCCTGGGCGGACGCGTACGCCGGACTGCGGGACACCCGGGTCGGGCCCTCCGCGCTGCACCTGGACCTCACGCTCGGGACATGGGCCGCCGACGGGCTGCTGGCCCTGTTCTTCTTCGTGGCCGGCCTGGAGCTCAAGCGGGAGTTCGTCGCCGGCGACCTGCGCGACCCCCGGCGCGCAGCGGTCCCCGTGGCCGCCGCTGTCGGCGGGGTGGTCGTGCCGGCGCTGCTCTACCTGCTCGTGACGGCCGGAGAGGCAGACGGAGCCAGCCGGGGCTGGGCGATCCCGACGGCGACCGACATCGCCTTCGCCCTGGCCGTGCTGGCGGTGATCGGGCGCCATCTGCCGACGGCTCTGCGGACCTTTCTGCTGACCCTCGCGGTCGTCGACGACCTGCTCGCCATCGTCATCATCGCGCTGTTCTTCACCACCGACCTCCACGTCGGGGCGCTGCTGCTCGCGCTGCTGCCGCTGGCGGCCTTCACGGTCCTGGTCCAGCGCCGGGTGCGCGCCTGGTGGCTGCTGCTCCCGCTCGCCGCAGCGACCTGGGTGCTGGTGCACGAGTCGGGCGTGCACGCCACCGTCGCCGGCGTGCTGCTCGGCTTCGCCGTGCCGGTGATCCGCAGCCAGGCGGCCGGCGGGCCGGACGCGGGGCCGGGGCTCGCCGAGCACTTCGAGCACCGCTTCCGACCGCTCTCGGCCGGACTCGCGGTGCCGGTCTTCGCCTTCTTCGCCGCCGGCGTGACGATCGGCGGCGCCTCCGGCCTCGTCGACAGCCTCTCCGACCGGGTGGCTCTGGGCATCGTCGCCGGCCTGGTCATCGGCAAGACCGTCGGCATCACCGCCGCCACCTGGCTGGTCGCCCGCTTCACCCGGGCCGACCTCGACAGCGACCTGGGGTGGCTCGACGTCTTCGGGCTCGCCGTCCTCGGCGGCATGGGCTTCACCGTGTCCCTGCTCATCGGCGAGCTGGCCTTCGGCGCCGGCTCGGGTCGCGACGAGCACGTCAAGGTGGCGGTGCTGGTCGGCTCGGTGCTGGCCGCGCTGCTCGCCTCGCTCGTGTTGCGCGCGCGCGGCCGGGCGTACGCGCGCATCGCCGCCGCCGAGCGGGTGGATGCCGACCACGACGGCGTCCCCGACGTCTACCAGCGCCCGTGAGCCGCCGCTTCGCCGAGCTCGACTGGCAGCCGACGCCGATCGGCGACATCAGCCTGCGCCGCCGGCTCGAGCCGACGCTCAAGGTCGCCGTGTACGAGGTGCTGCTCGGCGAGGAGTACCTCATGTCGAGCCTGTTCACGGTGGCCGAGGAGGAGCTCGCCCGGCTCGCCCTGGCCGAGCTGGACGGCGACGCGCTGGACGTCGTGGTCGGCGGGCTCGGCCTCGGCTGGACCGCGCGGACCGTCCTCGCCGACCCGCGGGTGCGCGCGCTGGACGTCGTGGAGGCGCTCGAGCCGGTGATCTCCTGGCACCAGCGCGGGCTGCTCCCGGGCGCCACCGAGATGGCCGCCGACCCGCGCTGCCGGTTCGTGCTCGGCGACTTCTTCGCCCTGGCGGCGCAGGGCGACGCCCTGGGCCCGCGGGCTCCGGAGCGCTGTGACGCGATCCTGCTGGACGTCGACCACACGCCCCGGCACGTGCTGCACCCGAGCCACGCGCCGTTCTACACGCCCGACGGGCTGCGCCGCCTCGCCGGCCGGCTCGTGCCCGGAGGGGTCTTCGGCCTGTGGTCCGACGACCCGCCGGACCCGGCGTTCGAGGCGGTGCTCTGCCAGGTCTTCGCCCGCAGCCGGTCCCACGTCGTCTCCTTCGCCAACCCGCTGACCGGCGGCGAGTCGACCAACACCGTCTACGTCGCGGTCACCGGCTGAGCTCGGGCGGAAAACCGCCGGTCGCGACCGGGCCCCACCGCTCGATCGTGACCCGCAGCAGCGACTTGCCCTGCCGGACCATCGCCTGGCGGTAGTCCTGCCAGTCCGGGTGCTCGCCCGCGATGCTGCGGTAGTAGTCGACGAACGCGTCCAGCGCGTCCGGCAGGTCCAGCACCTCGGCCGTCCCGTCGACCTGCACCCAGGCGCCGTCCCAGTCGTCGGACAGGAAGCAGAGCGAGACCCGCGCGTCGCGCCGCGCGTTGCGGGTCTTGGCCCGCTGCGGGTAGGTGGCGACGACGATCCGCCCCTGGGCGTCCACGCCGGCCGAGACCGGCGACAGCTGCGGCTCCCCGTCGCGACGCCGGGTCATCAGCAGGGCGTGGTGGCGGGGGCGCAGGAACTCCAGGAGCTGCTCGCGGGAGACCCGGTCGGCGGTCGCGGTACGTGGCATGCCGGTCTCCTTCCACCAGATGCCCCGGGGCATGTCAGCTGCCCGCTCCCCGTCGGGTCGTCACCGGAACGACGCGCCGGGTCCAGGCCCACCCGGCGGGCTGGCGGACCGCGCGCAGGCCCGGACGGCGGCACCGGCCACCGGCGACGTGGCACGGTGAGGGGGTGGACCACGACGCACCCAAGCTGGTGCTGCCCAGCCTGCGGCTGGACGAGCTGCTCGAAGAGCTCCAGCTGCGCCTGACCGATGTCCGCGCGACCCGGGACCGGACCCGCGCCCTGCTCGAGGCCGTGCTGGCGGTCGGCAGCGACCTGGACCTGCAGACCGTGCTGACGCGCATCACCGAGGCCGCGCTGGTGCTGGCCGACGCGCGCTACGCCGCGCTGGGCGTCATCGGCGACGAGGGCGGGCTGTCGCAGTTCCTCACCGTCGGCATCGACGAGCAGACCCACGCGCGCATCGGCGCGCTGCCGCGCGGCCAGGGCATTCTCGGCCTGCTCATCCGCGACCCGCACCCGCTCCGGCTCGACGACCTGAGCCGCGACCCGTCGGCGTACGGCTTTCCGCCGAACCACCCGCCCATGAAGACCTTTCTCGGCGTCCCCATCCGGGTGCGCGATGAGGTCTTCGGCAACCTCTATCTGACCGAGAAGCGCGGCGGCGGGCCCTTCGACGAGGAGGACGAGACGGTCGTGCTGGCCCTCGCTGCGGCGGCCGGGGTCGCGATCGAGAACGCCCGGCTGTACGCCTCGTCCCGCCGTCGTGAGGGCTGGATGCGGGCGGGAGCCGAGATCAGCACCCGCCTGCTCGCGGGAGCCGAGCCCGAGGAGGTGCTCGTCCTGGTCGCGGACCGGGCGCTGCACCTCACCGGCGCGTCGACCTGCTTCGTGGCCATGCCGGCTGGCCAGGACCGGCTGCTGGTGGAGGTCGCGGCCGGCCGGTCGGCGGACGCCGTCCGCGGCACGGTGCTGCAGGTGGCGGGCACCCCGTGCGGGCGGGTGCTGCAGGAGGGCATGCCCGCGCTGCTCGCCGGCGAGGAGGCCGCCGCCGTGCTGGGGGCGACCACGGTGGGGTCCGCCCTGCTGGTCCCGCTGGGCGGCCAGGAGTCGGTGCGCGGCGTGCTGGTGGTGACCACCCCGGTCGGCGAGACCGCCGTGGCGGCCGCCGCCGTCGGCGAGCTGACCGCCTTCGCGGCGCAGGCCAGCGTCGGCCTCGAGGTCGCTGAGCGCCGGCGCGACGCGGAGCGGGTCGTGGTCTTCGAGGACCGGGACCGCATCGCCCGCGATCTGCACGACCTGGTGATCCAGCGGCTGTTCGCCACCGGCATGCAGCTGGAGAGCGCTGCCCGCCTGGTCGAGCGGCCGGAGGCGGCCAGCCGGGTGCGCCGGGCCGTCGACGACCTGGACACGACGATCCGCGAGATCCGCTCCACGATCTACGCGCTGACCAGCTCGCCGGCGCACGAGCAGGGCAGCCTGCGCAGCCGGCTGTTCGAGGTGGTCGACGCCGGGGCCGAGCAGCTCGGGTTCTCCCCCGCCGTCCGCCTCACCGGCCTGGTGGACACCACCGTCCCCCCGGACGTGGCCGACCACCTGCTCGCGGTGCTGCGCGAGGCCCTGTCCAACGCCGCCCGCCACGCCGGGGCGTCCCGGGTCGAGGTGGTCCTCGAGGTGGGCGACGAGGCGCACCTGCTGGTGCGCGACGACGGCGGCGGGGTGCCGGCCGACTCGGGCCGCCGCAGCGGCCTGGCCAACCTGGCCGACCGGGCGACCGCCGTGGGCGGGACGTTCCGGGTGGGGCCGGGGCCCTCCGGCGGCACCGATCTGGTGTGGCGGGCACCGATCGTCTAGCGCGCCTCGACCAGCACCTCGTCGAGGTCCCGGCGGGGCGTCGTCGCGACGGCGGAGGCGTAGCCCAGGCGCAGCACCAGCTGCGGCGTGCCGACGAGGCTGAGCGCCACGGTCAGGCGGGCCCGCCACCAGGCCAGGTCGGTCACCTGTCCGAGGGGCTGGGCCTGCACGCCGTCGCGGGCCGCCCGCAGCAGGACGGCACCGAGGGCCTGTCCCGCCTTCAGCCAGGCACGCGGGTCGTCGGCGCCGGTCGTGAGGACCACGACGTCGGGATGCTCGGCCGGCGGCGCGTCGCCGGTGACGTGATCCGCCTCGCCCAGGGTGAAGTCGCGCAGCTGCAGGGAGGAGCCGCGGCCAGCCGGGCTGTGCACCGCGGACGGCGGGATGCCGTCACCGGTGGCGGGGTCACGCACCCAGGAGGCCAGCTCCTGCCGGTAGGCCGGGTCGTGCCGCTCGGCGGCGTCGGCGCCGGACAGCAGCACCTCGAGCTCGACCAGCTCGGCGGGGCTGCGCAGCGCCCGCAGGCCGGCGCCCTCCGCCTCCGCGGCGACCCGCAGCTCCTCCACCAGCTCGGCGGGCAGGGCCCGGGGCTCGAAGGCATCCCGGACGGTGTGCCGGCGCAGAACCGCGAGGGCCAGCGCGAGGTCGTCGTCGCCGGCGGGCGCCCCGGGCACCAGCGTCAGGCGGCCCAGCAGGTCAGCGTCGGCCGGGTCGGGCAGCAGCTCGACGACCGCGTCCAGGCCGAGCGCCCGGGCCGCGATCCGGGCCGTCGCCAGCGCGGCCCCGCAGGACAGGTGCAGCTGGCGGCCGTCGGGGTCGAGCACCGGCAGCTGACGGGAGTGGTCGGCGTGCAGATCGAAGCCGTTTCCCCGCAGAACGAAGCGCCACGGCTGCGTGTTGTGGACGCTGGGGGCCAGCGTCGCGGCCTCGATCACGTGCTCCAGCGAGGCGATCAAATGCGGGGTGCTCATGGGGACTCCTCCGGGGGTGGGCTTTCAGGGTCGCCCCGGCGACAGGCCCCCGGCGAGGGCCGGAAGGCACCGCCGCCCGGGACCTTGGTCCCGGGCGGCGGCCGGCCGAGCCCCGGCGCTACACGCCCGCGTGCTGGCTGAGGAACGCGCGGATGGCCGGATTGTTGACCTCGCTGTAGACGCCGGGAAAGGTGGGAACGCCGCAGCCCAGGCCGTAGCTGACGACCCCGAGCTGCACGCGCCGGCCGGCGGTGGTGGCGAACAGCGGACCGCCGGAGTCACCCTGGCAGCTGTCCTTGAGCCACCCCTCGGCGCAGACACCGGTCGCGGCGTCGAAGCCGCCGTTGGCCGCACCGCAGTCGGCATCGTCGACGACGCTCAGGTCAACCTCCTGGAGCCGTGGGGTGGTCAGCAGCCCGCCGCCGGCCAGCGGCGTGCGGTCGCCCCAGCCGGTGACCTTCACGAGCGTGCCGTCGGCCTCGAGCGCGTCGTCCGACGCGGTGGCGAGGGCGATCGGCGGCACCGAGGTCGCGCCGTTCAGCCGCAGCAGGGCGACGTCGTGGGTCGAGGCGTCCGCGTCGTACTGCGGGTGCACCAGGACCTCGCTGACGGCCAGGCGCTCGCCGCTGCCGTTGCCGTTGTCGACGGTGCCCACGACGACCGACAGGCCGGACGCGTCGCCGTCCGGGACGCAGTGCGCCGCGGTGAGCACCCACGACGCGGCGATCACGCTTCCGCCGCAGAAGGCGGCCTGGCCGTCCTGCACGCTCGCCGTGAAGGGGTAGGCGCCCTCCGGCGCGGGCGCGCCGCCGACGACCGCCGAGGCGGGGGCCGCGGTCAGGCCAACGGCAGCAGCGGCCGACAGCGAGCCGGCAAGGGCGGTGAGCAGGCGGGATGTCCGCATGAGAAGCCTCCAGGGGCGGGTCTTCTGGTGCAACGGCCCCGGGCGCGCAACCTCGCGCCCGCCTGGCGCCGGGCCGCCTCGACCGTGCGCGACCGCGCTCCCCTGCAGCGCGCAGCCCGCAGGCTCAGACGCCTGCTGCCGGCTGCGGGACGACGCGCCACGGCAGCGTGCGCACGCCCTCGACCACGTCCGGCCGGAACATGCGGAAGCGGGTCGAGAGCCGCTCGACCACCTCGATGACGACCCGGTCGCCCGTGGCCATCTCGTCGAGCATCGGCTGCAGCGGCGCGCTGTTGTCGGTCCACACGAAGACCGTCTCCTGCGACAGCTGCGCGAGCTGGTGGAGCGCGACGGCGGTGAAGCTGTCGCCGACGAAGACGGTGCGGCCGGGCAGCACCCGGCCCCCGAGCGCCGCCGTCGCCCGGAAGGTCCTGACCGGCACGACGAGGCCGATGCCGCGCTGCGGCAGCTCCTGCACGGCCACCCTCGGGTTCAGCACCGACTGGCCCTGCACGGTCTCGTGCGCCGGCAGGCCGAGCACGGACGCCAGGTCGCCCCTGACGGTGCCGGTGGTCGTCCGGGTCCTCAGCGCCAGCGCCAGCACCGGGTCGAACCGCTGCGCGAGCGCCCGGGCGTAGACCGCGTCGCCGTCGTGCGACCAGTGGGTGTCCTTGCGGTAGTAGACCTGCGTGCGCTGCCCGGCCTGCTGCAGCGGCCGGCGCAGGTCGAGGAACTGCGGGGACGACGTCGCGGTGCCCCAGAAGGCCGAGTGCTGCGAGGCGTGGCACTCGCGCGCGGGAACGGCCGCCGGCACGTGGCTGGTCATCACCGTGGACTTGTCAGGACCGACGGTGACGACGGCGTGCCGGCCCGAGTCGCGCAGGCCGTCGCCGAGCTCGACCAGCAGCCGGGCGGTCTGGACCGCGGTCGGGGCGTCCTGGCAGGGCACGGTCCAGTCCTGCGCGCTGAACAGGTAGCCGTCGCTGCCGACGACGACGCGCGTGCTGGCCTTCGGCCCGGCTGCGGCGCCGGCCGTCGTGCCCAGGGCCGCGCAGACCAGTGCCAGGGCGACGCCCACCACGGCCCGGGACCTGCGCACGCGACCTCCAGCGGTTCGTCCGACGTTGTGACGCTCGTCCATCTTGCCCGACCTGGCGGGCCCCGTCGACAGATCGGCGGCTCGGCGGGCTCCGACGGCGCCCCGGGCCGACGGCGGCCCGGCCGCGCGCCGTTCGCGGGACGGGTCCGGCCGTCCTGCCGACGTGTAACGCGCGAGCCCGCGGCCGCGATGCTGCCGGTGAGTTCCGGAGGGACAGGAAGAGGACGGTGCACGTGACGATGGATCGCGCAGAGGCCTCCGGGGAGCTCTCCGCAGGCGCGGCCGACCTCGTGGTCGACCTCCGGACGGAGTGCCCGAGCCCGCGGACGGCGCAGGACGAGGAGGACGCCCGTGTCCAGGTGCGCGACGCCCTCAACGACTATCTGAGCGCGCGGCACCGGCTGCGGCGCGCGGAGTCCTCGCTCCAGGCGGCCGAGGACGTCCTCGCGTCGCGGGTGCACCTGGTGCGCGTGCTCACCGACAGCGGCTGGTCACCGCCGAGCTCGGTGCTCGCGCAGCTCGCGCTGGACGAGGCCCTGCTGCACGAGCCGGCCCGCGAGGACCGCGTCCGCGCCTGAGCCGCCTACCGTGGGTGGGTGGACCCGGCGGCCTTCTTCGCGTCGCTGGACGTCGTGGGCGCGCGCCGCGAGCTGGTCGCGCTGGGCGGGACGCTGGAGCCCGACACCCTGGTGGCCGCCTACCGTGCCGGCTGCTTTCCGTGGCCCTCGTCCGGCCCGGCCGACGCGCCACTCGAGCGGCAGGCCCGCCGGCTCGCCCGGTCCGGCCGGGTCCCTGTCCTGCCCGGCACCGACGGGCTCGTCCCGTGGTGCTCGCCGCACCCCCGCGCCGTCCTGCTCGCCGACCAGCTGCACGTGCCGAGGACCGTGCGTCAGGTGCTGCGGCGCTCCGGTTGGGAGACGACCGTCGACGCGGCGTTCGACCGGGTGCTGGCCGGCTGCGCGGAGCGGCCGGAGACGTGGATCACGCCGCGCATGCAGCAGGCCTACGCGGCGCTGCACCGGCGCGGCGTCGCGCACAGCCTCGAGGTCTGGGAGGGCGCGGAGCTCGTGGGAGGCCTCTACGGGGTGCTGACCGGCTCGGTCTTCAGCGGGGAGTCGATGTTCCACCTGCGCAGCGGGGCCTCGAAGGTGGCCGTGGTCGACCTGTGCGACCGGCTGCTCGAGGTCGGCGTGGTCCTCGTCGACACCCAGCAGGAGACCGAGCACATGGGCGCGATGGGGCAGGTGCTCGCGGGCCGGGACGAGTACGTCCGGGCGGTCCACGCCCTGCGCGACCGTGCGGTCCAGGTGCCGGCGGACCGGCGGCCGGTCAGCCGCCTGGCGGGCTGAGCAGCGGGCGG
>JAOPWI010000413.1 GCA_025965755.1 Frankiales bacterium
CCGGCGCCCGGCCAGCTCGGCCGGCACCTCGGCGAGCAGCAGCGTCAGCACCGCGTCGGGATCCGCCGCGTCGATGGCGTCGCCGAGCGAGTCCAGCCGCCGGGTCGCCCCGTCGGCGCGGGCGCCGTCCAGCGCGGCGGGCAGCACCAGGCCGAGGCGCACGAACCGGGTGGGGTCGCGCTGCAGCACCCGCAGCAGAGCTCCGGAGCCGAGCGAGAGCCCGACGGCCCGGTCGGCGCCGAAGGCGTCGGCCACCGCGAGCACGTCGTCGGCGCAGGTGTCGTAGTCCCAGCCGTCCCCGAGCGGCGCGCTGGCGCCATGGCCGCGCAGGTCGAGCAGCACCCTGGTGCCCGGGACGCCCAGAGCGAGCGGGCGGGTCTCGTTGAGCGAGCCGCCGAGGCCGTGCACGAAGACCGTCGTCGGGCCGCCCTCGCCGAGCACCTCGTAGGCCACGTCGCCGATGCGCCCGCTGCGCTCCAGGAGCGGAAGGGTCACCGGGACATCCCGTGCGCCCGGTCCGCAGCCGGGCGCCCGCAGGCGGCTCCGCTCACAGGGGCCCGTTGCGGTGGCGACCGCGCTCGACCGGGCCGCACCGGCTCAGCGCCTCGACCAGCACCCGGCGGGTGTCGCCGGGCTCGATGACCTCGTCGACCGCGCCGCACTCCAGCGCGCGGGCCAGGCCCCCGGTGGTGGCCTCGTGGTGCGCGGCCAGCGCGGCCTGCAGGGCGGCCTTGCGCCGCGGATCCGTCTCGGCCGCGAGCTCGCGCTTGTGCAGCACGCCGACCGCCGAGACGGCGCCCATGACGTCGACCTGCGCGCCGGGCCAGGCGAAGACCGCGTCGGCGCCCAGGCCCTTGCTGCCCATGGCGATGAACGCGCCGCCGAACGCCTTGCGCAGCACCACGGTCAGCCGCGGCACGGTGGCACCGGCGTAGGCATGCAGCAGCTTGGCGCCGCGGCGCAGCACCCCGCCGTCCTCCTGCGCGACGCCCGGCAGGTAGCCGGGGACGTCGACGAAGAACAGCAGCGGAACGCCGAGCGCGTCGCACATCTGCACGAAGCGGCCGGTCTTGTCGCCGGTCTCGGCGTCCAGGCAGCCGGCCAGCCGCTGGGGGTCGTTGGCGACGACGCCGACGGTCCGGCCGCCCAGCCGGCCCAGGCCGGTGACCGCGTTGGCGGCCCAGCCGGCGTGCAGCTCGACGAAACTGCCCAGGTCGAGCACCGTGCGCACGACCGGCCGCACGTCGTAGGACTTGCGGGACTCGCCCGGCACGAGCACCGCCGGGTCGGGACCGTGGGTGGCGGACGGGTCCAGCCGGCCCTGCGAGCCCAGCAGCGCAGCCAGCCGGCCGGCCGAGTGGAGCGCCTCCTCGTCGGTGTCCGCGACGACGTGGACGACACCGCTGACCCGGCCGTGCGTGTCGGCGCCGCCGAGACGCTCGGCGTCGGCGTCCTCGCCGGTGACCGAGCGCACGACGTCGGGGCCGGTGACGAAGACCCGGCCGCGGGGGCCGAGCACGACGATGTCGGTGAGGGCCGGTCCGTACGCCGCGCCACCGGCCGCCGGGCCGAGCACGACGGAGATCTGGGCGACCCGGCCGCTGGCCCGCACCTCGGCGGCGAACAGCCGGCCGACCGCCTGCAGCGAGGCGACACCCTCGCGCAGCCGCGCTCCGCCGCTGTGCCAGATGCCGATGACAGGGACGTTGAGGGCGAGGGCGAGGTCGGTCGCCGCGGCGATCGCCTCGGCGCTCTCGATGCCCAGCGCGCCGCCCTGCACGGTCGAGTCGGTGGCGAACGCGACGACCGGCGTTCCGTGCACGGTGCCGCGGCCGACGAGCACGCCGTCCGCGACGACGAGCAGGTCCAGGTCGGGCAGGAGCAGCTCGAGCCGCGACAGGGCGAGGGCCGGGACGGCCGCGGCGCCGGAATGCAGCCGCTGCTCGGCGATGGTCACTTGGTCACCACCAGGGCGACGTCGTGCCCGCCGAAGCCGAACGAGGTGGACAGCGCCGCGTCGTGGGCGTGCACGCGGGGCGCCATGCGGACGGCGTCCACGTCGGCCTCGTCATCCTGGTCGTCGAGGTTGCGGATGGGGGGAACGACGCCGTCGCGTACGGCCAGGACCGTGGCGATGGCCTCGACCGCGCCCGCGGCACCGAGCAGGTGGCCGGTGCAGCTCTTGGTCGCCGTGACCGGCGGGCGGTGCGTCCCGAGGGAACGGACCAGCGCGCGGGCCTCCGCGACATCGCCCAGCGGGGTGCTCGTGGCGTGGGCGTTGACGTGGCCGATGTCGGTCGCGGTCAGACCGGCGTCCTTGAGCGCCAGCGTGATGCTGCGCGCCGCGCCCTCTCCGGTCGGCTCCGGGGCCGTGACGTGGTGCGCGTCGGCCGCCATGCCGGCGCCGGCCAGGCGGGCGTGAACCCGCGCGCCGCGGGCCCTGGCGAACTCCTCGCGCTCCAGCACGAGCACGCCGGCCCCCTCGCCGAGCACGAAGCCGTCACGTCCCTTGTCGTACGGGCGGCTCGCCGCCTCGGGCTCGTCGTGGCGGCGCGACAGCGCGCGCAGCTGGGCGAACCCGGCCAGCGGGAGCGGGTGCACGCAGGCCTCGGAGCCGCCGGCGACGACCACGTCGACCGCACCGGAACGCAGCAGGAGCAGCGCCCAGGCGAGCGCCTCGGCGCCCGACGCGCAGGCGCTGACCGGGGTGTGGACGCCGGCGCGGGCGCCGAGCTCCAGGCCGACCGCGGCGGCCGGGCCGTTGGGCATGAG
>JAOPWI010000414.1 GCA_025965755.1 Frankiales bacterium
GGTTCTCACCTACGTGGGTGACGGCCTCGAGCTTGTTGTAGGCGAGGAAGCCGCTGGTGCCCTTGATCGTGTGGATCGTGCGGAACACTCTGCCGAGCAGTTCCCGGCTCGTCGGGTCCTGCTCGAGGGCGATCAGGTCGGTGTCCAGCTGGTCGAGGTTCTCGTGGCTCTCGACCAGGAACTCCTGGACGATCTCGTCCATCTCGTTCACGCGGGCTCCCCCTCCGGGGTGTCAGGTGCAGGTGTGTCGTGCGGTGCCGGGTGCCGGCTGCCGTCCGGAGCAGGGGCGGCGTGTCGCAGACCCCATCGGCGCCCGCCGCTCCGCCGGTGAGGCGCGGCGGCGGACCAACCCGGAGATGGCCCGGACGGGTCGTCCCTGCCATGGCCCGGTCCGACCTGCCGCGGCGCACGGCTCATGCGCCCGGGAGGCCTGCCGATGGACGACGTGAGAGGAGGCCGACATGGAGGCCCTAGCTGCACTGCTCACCCGTGAGCGCCTGCTGGTCGAGCTGCTGGTGTTCAAGCTCGTCGAGCTGCGCCAGCTCCTGCTCGCCGGCGAGACCCGCTTCCTCGGCTGGGCCTCGGAGGAGCTGGAGCGCGCCGCCTCCGCCGTGCGCACCGCCGAGCTCGAGCGGTCGGTGCTGGTCGCCGGCATCGCCGCCGACCGCGGCCTGGACCCCGACGACGTGACCCTCAGCGTCCTGGTGGCCGACGCGCCGGAGCCCTGGCGCAGCCTGCTCAGCGAGTCGCAGGCCGCGCTGCGCGCCGGCTCCTCGGAGCTGTCGGAGCTGATGGCCGCCAACCGCCGCCTCGCCGACGCCGGCAGCCGCAGCCTCGGCGACACGCTGCGCCGCCTGGATGGCGCACCGGCGGAGGAGCCGGTGCTGACGACGTACGGCCCGCGCGCCACCTGGGACACCAGCGCCCCGCGGCCCCGCGTGCTGCGGGACCTGTAGCGCCATGTCCTTCTCCAGCCTCAACATCGGGGCCTCCGCGCTTCTCGCCTCGCAGCGGGCCGTCGAGGTCGCCGCCCACAACGTGGCCAACGCCGGCACGGCCGGCTACACCCGCCAGCGCCTGGCCATCCAGACGTCGACCCCGACCCCCGGCACGCAGGGACTGCGCGGGGACGGCATGCGGGGCACGGGTGTCGCGGTGCTGTCCATCGACCGCCTGCGCGACCGGCTCGCCGACGTCGCCTACCGCAGCGAGGCCGGCGTCGCCGGCGCCAGCGCGGCGCGGTCCTCCGGCCTGTCCCGCACCGAGTCCGCCCTCGGCCCGTACGCCCAGGGCGCGCCCGAGGCCTACTCCCGCTTCCTGGCCGCCTGGGACCAGCTGGCCCTGACGCCGGCCGACCCGTCCGCCCGCAGCAGCGTGCTGACCAACGCCGGCGGCCTGGCCGACAGCATCCGCAGCAGCGCGAACGGCCTGACCGATGTCAGCAAGGAGATCGAGCTCCGCGTCGGCGACCAGGTCGGCGAGGTCAACGGCCTCACCGCCAGCGTGTCCCGCCTCAACCTGGCCATCAAGGACGCGGTCTCCTCCGGCTCGGTCCCGAACGACCTCTACGACCAGCGCGACTCCGCGATCGACCGGCTGGTGTTCCTGACCGGGGCGAAGGCGCAGCCGGGCAACGACCCGACCGACGTCGACGTCGTGCTCGGCGGCAGCTTCCTCGTCGAGGGCGTCAGCTCGTACGAGATGTCGGTGGGCGCCGACCCGCTGGCGGTTCTCGTCGATGGTGTCGAGGAGACGGCGACCGGCCAGATCGGCGGCTACGTCAGCGTCGTCAACGTCGACATCCCGTCGTTCATGACGCAGCTCGACAGCATCGCCACCGGGCTGCGCGACGCCGTCAACGGCCTGCACGCGCAGAGCACCGACCTCACCGGCGCGGCCGGCGCCGAGGTCTTCGTCGGCGACACGGCGCTCGAGTTCCGCCTGAACCCCGACCTCACCGAGGCCGGCGTCGCCGCCTCCAAGGACGGCCAGCCGGCCGACGGCAACGGCGCGCTGGCCATGAGCCAGCTGCGCACGATGGGAGCGGTCGACGGCAACACGGTCGCCGCGGCGCTTCGGGCGTTCGGCGCCCGGATCGGCCAGTCGGTCACCGACGCCAAGCGCAACGCGACCATCGGCGAGCTCGGCCTGGCGGGAGCGACCGAGGCCCGGGCGGCGGTCAACGGCGTCAACATCGACGAGGAGATGGTCGACCTCGTGAAGTACCAGCACGCGTACTCCGCGGCCTCGCGCGTCATCACCGTGATCGACGAGATGCTGGACCGGATCATCAACGGCATGGGTGGGCGATAGGACATGCGCGTCTCGACACAGAGCATCTACCTGACGACGGCACGGGGCCTGGGCGCCAGCCTGGAGCGCGTGCAGGAGCAGTCGGTCAAGCTCTCCACCGGCAAGCAGATCAACAACTGGTCCGACGACGCCCCCGGGGCCGCCTCGGCCGAGGCCTACCGCAGCCAGGAGGCCGACTGGAGCTCCTTCGACCGCAGCGGCACCGATGCCAAGGGCTGGCTGGACGCGACCGACGGCACCCTGCAGTCGATGTCGTCGCTGCTCACCCGCCTGCGCGGGCTGGCCATCAGCGTCACCAACGGCGGCCTGTCCGCCGACGGCCGCACGGCCATCGCCGAGGAGGTGCGCCAGCTGCGCAGCGAGCTGCGCGACCTCGGCCAGACCGAGCACCTCGGGCGCAGCCTGTTCGGCGGCTTCGGTGACGGGGCTCTGGAGACGGCTGACGACGGGACCGTGAGCTGGGCCGGCGACGACGGGGTCGTGAAGCGGCAGATCAGCCCCACCGTAGTCATCGACATCAACATCAACGGGCGGCAGCTGTTCGGGTTCGACGACCCGGGTGGCGACGTCTTCGCCACGCTGGCCGAGCTGGAGAGCGCCGCGACCGGTGAGGGTGGCGACATCGCCGCCGTCCAGGGCCGCCTGCTGGACCACGCCGCCGCCGTGGGGCGCGCGCTGGCGCGCACCGGCGCGACGACCAACCAGGTGACCTCGGCGCAGGACGCCGGCGCGTCCGCGGTGATGGGCCTGGCGGCTCGTCGCAGCGAGATCGAGGACGTCGACATCGCCGAGGCCGTGCTCAAGCTGAAGTCCGCCGAGGCCGGCTACCAGGCCGCCCTCGGCGCCGCCGCCAAGGCCAACCTGCCCACGCTCGCCGAGTTCCTGCGCTGACCCTGTCCCGGGGCCGGACGCCCCGGGTCCCTCCGCCACGGACGGCTGTCCCCCCGGGACCCGCCTTGCCCGCTGCCCCCGTCACCGTCGTGGTGCCCCTCACCGGGGACGCCGCGGCGCTGCTGCGCGCCCTGCCCACCCTCGTGGAGCGCTGGCCCGCCGACGTGCCGGCCGAGCTGCGCGTCGCCGTGGGCGCGCTCGACCCGCGCGCGGAGCGGCTGCTGGAAGCGCTGGACGCGGGACAGATCGTGCGCGCGCCGGGGCCCGGGTTCGGCGCGCTCTGCGCCGCCGTGGCCGGCAGCACGCCGGGCCGCCTCGTCGTGGTCGACCACGACGCCCTGCCCTCGGCGCAGGCGCTGTCCGCCCTGCTTCGCGGCGGCGGCGCGGTCGTGGCCGGCGAGCACTGCCTCGCCCTCGACGCCGGCCTGCTGGCCGCCTTCCCGGTCCTGACGGCCGCCCTGGACCTGCGCGCGCTGGCCGCCCTGTCCGTC
>JAOPWI010000422.1 GCA_025965755.1 Frankiales bacterium
GGTCGGGTCCAGCAGCGCCATCACCGGGGCGGCCACCAGCCCGAGCCCCAGCCCGACCGCGCCCTGCACGGCAGCGCCCGCGAGGCAGGCCAGCCCGGCGACGAGCAGGACGACGAGCGGCAGGTCCACTCAGCGCTCGACGAGCGGCAGGCTGCGCAGCCCGCGCTCGAGGTGCCACTGCAGGTGGGCCGACACCAGGCCGCTGGCCTCGCGCCGGGTCCGCGCGTCGGTCGTCTCGGCGGCGTCCCAGTCGCCCGTCATGAGGGCGGTCATCAGCGACAGCGCGGACGGCGCCGGGGAGGCCGCACCGGACGGCCGGCACGCCGGGCAGACGGTGCCGCCGGCCGGGACGGAGAACGCGCGGTGCGGACCGGTCGCACCGCAGCGAGCGCAGTCGGCCAGCGCCGGGGCGTAGCCGGCCACCGACATGGCGCGCAGCAGGAACGCGTCGAGCACCAGGGACGGGTCGCGCGGCTCCAGCGCCTCGGGACCACCGCCGCACAGCGCCCGCAGCGCCCCGATCACGAGCAGGAACAACTTGAGCGACGGCTCGCGCTCCTCGGCGGTCAGCCGCTCGGCGGTCTCCAGGACCGCGGTTCCGGCGGTGTAGCGGCCGTAGTCGCCGGCCAGCCGGTCGCCGTACGCGGTGAGGCTCTCGGCCTGCGTGACGATGTCGAGCGAGCGCCCCTCGTACAGCTGCAGGTCGACGTGGCTGAACGGCTCGACGCTGGCGCCGAACTTCGAGCGGGTGCGGCGCACGCCCTTCGCGACCGCGCGCACCCGGCCGTGGCGGCGGGTCAGGACGGTCACGATCCGGTCCGCCTCGCCCAGCTTCTGGACGCGCAGGACGACGCCCTCGTCCCGGTAGAGCGCCACCTGCTCACGGTAGTCGCCAGGCGGCTGACCGCGGCGCTACGACGCGGGGAGCGACCGCCCGGACTAGAAGCCGAGCTTGCGCAGCTGGCGGGGGTCGCGCTGCCAGTCCTTGGCGACCGTGACCCGCAGGTCCAGATAGATCTGGGTGCCCAGCAGCGTCTCCATCTGCTGGCGCGCCTGGCTGCCGACGGCCTTGAGCCGGCGGCCCTGGGTGCCCAGCACGATGGCCTTCTGGCTGTCGCGCTCGACGTAGAGGGTGGCGTAGACGTCCAGCAGCGGCCGGTCGGCCGGGCGGCCCTCGCGCGGAGTCATCTCCTCGATCGTCACGGCGATGGAGTGCGGCAGCTCGTCCCGCACGCCCTCGAGCGCGGCCTCGCGGATGAGCTCGGCGGCCAGCACCTGCTCCGGCTCGTCGGTGAGCTCCCCCTCGGGATAGAGCGCCGGGCCCTCGGGCAGCCGGCCGACCAGCAGGTCGGCCAGCAGCTGCACCTGGAAGTCCTGGATCGCGCTGACCGGCACCACGTCGGCCCAGTCGTGCAGGCGGCTGACCGCGAGCAGCTGCTCGCCGATCTGCGCCTTGCTGCACTTGTCGGTCTTGGTCACGACCGCGATGACGGGCGTCTTCACCTGGGCCAGCTCGGCCGCGATGAACCGGTCGCCCGGGCCGACCTTCTCGTCGGCCGGAATGCACAGGCAGATGACGTCGACGCCCGCGTAGGTCTCGCGCACCAGGTCGTTGAGGCGTTGCCCGAGCAGCGTCCGCGGCTTGTGCAGACCGGGGGTGTCGACGAGCACGAGCTGCGCGTCCGGGCGGTGCACGATGCCGCGGATCGCGTGGCGGGTCGTCTGCGGGCGGCTGCTCGTGATCGCGACCTTCTGCCCGATCAGGGCGTTGGTCAGCGTCGACTTGCCCGCATTGGGCCGCCCGACGAAGCAGGCAAAGCCGGAGCGGAAGGACGCAGTCACACCCCCATTCTCGCAGAGCGCGCGTCCGGGCCGGCTCCGGACGTCCCCCCACCGCCCGACACGCCCAGGGCGGCCGCAGGCGCACCGGTCCCGGAGGGTGCGAGACGCCCGCGCAGGGCGTCCCGGCCGGGCAGCTCAGGTGTGCAGCAGCTCCCGGACGACGCCGTCGGCGCCGGCGACGAGCACGGGGACCCCGACGCCGAACTCACGCAGCACCGCGAGGTCGGCCGCGGACACCAGCCCCTCGCTGACGACGGCGGCGGCCTCGAAGGTGCGGACGCCGCTGGAGGCGGCCGCGGCGACGGCCGCGCGCAGCGCCGAGGTGGTCAGCGAAGGGTCGGCGTTCTCGACCGTGGCGGCGGCGTAGGTGCGGCCGTCGGTGTCGCGCACCGCGGCGCCCTCCGAGCAGCCGGTGTGGGGAACGTGCGCCCGCAGCCGGGCCCCGCGCGCCAGGATCACGATCTTGGCGTCCTCGTCGGTCAGCGCCTCAGGATCCAGGTCCAGCACCGGCGGTCTCCTCTTGCTCGTCCGACATGTCCGTGATGTCCGGTGGCAACCGGGTGACGAGCACGGTACCTATCCGGTTGCGGCGGCCCTTGGCGCTCTCGGCCACCAGCTCCAGGCCGCCGACCCGGACGGTCGCGCCCGGGATGGGTACCCGCCCCAGCTCGCTGGCCAGCAGGCCGCCCACCGAGTCGACGTTCTCGTGCGGCAGCTCGACGTCGTAGAGCTCCTCCAGGTCCTCCACCGGCAGCCGGCTGGTGACGCGGACCTGGCCGCCGGCGAGCCGCTCCACGGGCGGGGCCTCGCGGTCGTACTCATCGGTGATCTCGCCGACGATCTCCTCGAGCACGTCCTCGATCGTGACCAGGCCGGCGGTGCCGCCGTACTCGTCGACGACGAACGCGATGTGGCCCAGGCTGGCCTGCATCTCGCGCAGCAGGTCGTCGACCGGCTTGCTCTCCGGCACGAAGACCGGTTCGCGCAGGACCTCCTCCACGGACCTCGCGGCGCCGCCGTCCGCCCGCTCCTTGCGCACCAGATCCTTCAAGTAGGCCACCCCGACCACGTCGTCGGCGTTCTCCCCGACGACCGGGATCCGGGAGAAGCCACTGCGCAGCGCCAGGTTGAGCGCCTGGCGGACCGTCTTCTCGCGCTCGATGAACACCATGTCCGTGCGCGGCACCATGACCTCGCGGACGATGGTGTCCCCGAGGTCGAAGACGTTCTCGATCATGTCGCGCTCGGCCTCCTCGACGACCCCGCGCTCCTGCGCCCGGTCGACGAGGTCACGCAGCTCGGCCTCGGAGGCGAACGGGCCCTCGCGCAGCCCCTTGCCGGGAGTCAGCGCGTTGCCGACCAGGATGAGAAAGCTGGGCAGCGGGCCGAAGACGCGGGTCAGCGCCAGCGCCACCGGCGCGCCGATGAGGGCGACCCGCTCGGCCTGCTGGCGGCCGATGGTGCGCGGCGCCACGCCGATGAACACGTAGCTCACGACCACCATGACGACGACCGCGAGGGCGACGGCCTGCGAGCCGGGGATGCGGTCCACGCAGTACGACGTGACGATCCCGGCCGCGGCGAGCTCCGCGGCCAGGCGCAGCAGCAGCAGCAGGTTGAGCGTGCGCGGCGGGTCGGTGAGCAGCTGCGCCAGGCGCACGGCGCCGGCCCGGCCCTCGGCCCGCAGCTCCTCGACGCGCACGCGGGACACCCGCGCCAGCGCGACCTCCAGGCAGGCGAGGAGGCCGGCGAGAAGGACGAAGCCCACCGCGATGAGCAGCGGGCCAAGGACGGTGCGCGTCATCCGGGAGTCGGCCGCACCTCTCGCCAGGACGCCAGCAGCTCGCCCTGCAGGCCGAACATCTCCGCGTGCTCCTCGGCGTCGCCGTGGTCATAGCCCAGCAGGTGCAGCACCCCGTGGGTGCACAGCAGCTCGAGCTCGTCCATGACCGGATGCCCGGCGTCGACCGCCTGGCGCTCCGCGACGACCGGGCACAGCACCACGTCGCCCAGGACGGCCGGGCTGGTGTCGTCGGCGCCGTCGTCCGGACCGCCGTGGCCCACCCCGCGCGAGCCGCGCAGGTCGAGCTCGTCCATCGGAAAGGCGAGCACGTCGGTCGGGCCCGACTCGCCCATCCACCGGACGTGCAGCTTCTCCATCTGCTCGACGTCGACCAGCAGCAGCGACAGCTCGGCCAGCGGGCTCACGCCCAGGCGGTCGAGCACGTGGCGAGAGACCCGCACCAGCGCCTGCTCGTCGACCTCGACGCCGCTCTCGTTGGCGACCTCGATGCTCATGCGGACACGACCGGGGAGGCGGTCACGATCGGCGCCGAGCGTCGTCGCGGCGGCCGGCCGCGCGTTGCGGGCCGCGCGCGGCGTCCACCTCGGCGTCGTACGTGGCGTAGGCGTCGACGATGCGCCCGACCAGCTTGTGGCGGACGACGTCGGTGCTGGTCAGCTGCGCGAAGTGGACGTCCTCGACGCCGTCCAGGATGTCGCGCACGACGCGCAGGCCGCTCGTGGCACCGCCCGGCAGGTCGACCTGGGTGACGTCACCGGTCACCACGATCTTGCTGCCGAAGCCCAGCCGCGTGAGGAACATCTTCATCTGCTCGGCGGTGGTGTTCTGCGCCTCGTCGAGGATGATGAACGCGTCGTTCAGGGTCCGTCCGCGCATGTACGCCAGCGGGGCCACCTCGATGGTGCCCGCAGCCATCAGCTTGGGAATCGACTCCGGATCGAGCATGTCGTGCAGGGCGTCGTACAGCGGGCGCAGGTAGGGGTCGATCTTCTCGAACAGCGTGCCGGGCAGGAAGCCGAGCCGCTCCCCCGCCTCGACCGCCGGCCGGGTCAGGATGATGCGGTTGACCTGCTTGGCCTGCAGAGCCTGCACGGCCTTGGCCATCGCCAGGTAGGTCTTGCCGGTGCCGGCGGGGCCGATGCCGAAGACGACCGTGTGGGCGTCGATGGCCTCCACGTAGCGCTTCTGGTTGACCGTCTTGGGCCGGATCGTGCGACCGCGGTTGGACAGGATGTTCAGCGTCAGGACGTCGGCCGGGCGGTCGGTCGTGTTGCCGGTCTGGAGCATGGCCAGGCTGCGCTCGACGGCGTCGCCGGACAGCGGCTGACCCTTGGCGAGCAGCTCGAGCAGCTGCTCGAACAGGCTCTCCGCCAGCGCGTTGTCGGCCGGCGCCCCGGTGATCGTGATCTCGTTGCCCCGGACGTGGACGTCGCTGGCCAGCGCCTTCTCGATCACCCGCAGGAGCTCGTCGCGGCTGCCGAGCAGGCCGACCATGCTGTGGGCGCCCGGGACCACGATCTTGGTGGTCACGCGCTCGGGCGCGGGAGAAGTCTCGTCGGCCAACGTCAGGCCTGTGCGCTGCGGCGGGTCATGGGTCCCACGCTACCCGCGGCAGCGCGGCTCAGACGGCCCTCGATCAGCCGGCCAGCCCGGTGATCGGGCCTCCGCCCAGCACGTGCAGGTGCACGTGGAAGACGGTCTGCCCGCCGTCGGCGCCGGTGTTGACGACCAGCCGGTGGCCGCCGTCCAGCCCCTCCTTGCGGGCCACCTCGACCGCCGCGGCGACCAGGTCGGCCACCAGCCCGGGGTCGGCGGCCGACACGGCGGCCAGGTCGGCGTGGTGGTCGCGCGGCACGACGAGCACGTGCGTCGGCGCCGCCGGGTGCAGGTCGCGGAACGCGACGGTCCGCTCGTCCTCGTGCACGAGGGTCGAGGGCAGCTCGCCCGCCACGATCTTGCAGAACAGGCAGCTCGGGTCGGTCGTCATTCAGCGTCCTCGGGTCAGGTACAGGCCGGCGACCCCGGCCAGGCCGAGCAGGACCGCGCCCGCCACGGCGACCTGCACCGTACGGGTGAGGGGATCAGCGGCGCGCGGCTGGTCCGCCGTCGCGGCCGGGCTGGCATCCGGGCTGGTCCCGGGCTGGGCGGACCGCAGCGGCAGGACCCGCAGGGACGCCCGGGGCGCCGGCGTGCGCGTGGGCTGCGGCGGCACGGGGCGCAGCGACGGGGTCTGCGGCGAGGGCGACCGGGGAGCGACCGTCCGCACCGGCGTGGGCCGCTCGGACGGCTCCTCGGCCCGGACCTGCGTCGGCACCGGCTGCGGTCGGGGCGAGCGGCTGGCGCGTACCCGGGACGGTGACGGCGAGGGCGGCGGGGCCTGCTCGGAGGGCTCGGCCTGCGTCGGCGAGGCGCCCGGAAGCGGCAGCACCGGGCTGGGCGAGCTCCCGGTCCCGCGCGCCGGGGTCGGGCTCGCCGCCGACGCGTCGCGGGAGGGCGCCACCTGGGGCGCAGGCGACGCGGCGGCCGACGCGGTTCCGGCGACCGAGCCCAGGACGGCCACCAGCAGGGCGAGCGCGGGCACGGTCCGTCGGGGCACGCGCGGATGCTAGGTGCACGTGCCGAGCGGCGGGGCCCGTCACCACCGACCGGAGCGTGCGCTGAGGACGGACAGGGCCGCGGCGCCCGCCGTGGAGGTCCGCAGCACGGTCCGGCCGAGGCGCACGGCGGTGCCTCCCAGGGTCGCGAGCTCCTCGTCGGACAGGCCGCCCTCCGGACCGACGACCAGCACGACCTCTCCCTGCCGGGGCAGCTCGACCGCGCTCAGCGGCGTGGTCGCGGCCTCGTGCAGGACCAGCCCGGTCGCGCCGCGCAGCCGGGCCGCCACCTGCGCCGTGGTGGCCAGCCCGGTCACCTCCGGCACCGTCGCGCGGCGGGACTGCTTGGCGGCCTCCCGGGCGGTCGCGCGCCAGCGGGCCAACTGCTTGTCGCCGCGCTCGCCCGTCCACTGCATGACGCAGCGGGCCGCGGCCCAGGGCACCACCTCGTCGACGCCGACCTCCGTGGCCAGCTCGACGGCCAGCTCGCCGCGGTCGCCCTTGGGCAGCGCCTGCACGAGCACCAGCCGGGGCGCGGGCGCCGGCTCGACGACCCGCGCCCGCACCTCCAGCACCACCTCGTCACGTCCCACCGAGAGGACCACGCTGCTGGCCCGGGTGCCGCGCCCGTCGACCAGGTCGACCGGCTCACCGGGCTGCAGCCGCTTCACCGTGGCGGCATGCCGGCCCTCCGGGCCGCTGAGCACGACGCGGTCGCCGGACAGGTCGTCGGCGAGAAAGACCGGCGCGCTCACCTAGCGGCGGCGCCGGCCGAACAGCCCGCCGCTGCCCTTGCCGGTCGAGCCCGGGCGCTCCTCGCCGCGCAGCCGGGCCAGGTCGCGCAGCAACTCCTCCTGCTTGGCGTCCAGCCGGGTAGGCACCTGGATGTCGAGGTGGACATGCAGGTCGCCGCGACCCGTGCCGCGCAGGTGCGGGATGCCCCGCGCGCGCAGCGTCGTGACCTCGTCGGGCTGGGTGCCCGGCGCGATGTCGAGCTGCTCCTCGCCGTCCAGCGTGGCCAGCGCGATGGTCGTGCCGAGCGCCGCCGCCGTCATCGGCAGCGAGACGGTGCAGTGCAGGTCGTCGCCGTCGCGCTGGAAGACCGGGTGCTCACGCTCGAGGACCTCGACGAACAGGTCGCCGGCGGGACCGCCGCCGGGGCCCACCTCGCCCTCGCCGGTCAGGCGGATGCGCATCCCGCTCTCGATGCCGGCGGGGACCTTGACGGTCAGGGTCCGGCGCGCCCGCACGCGCCCGTCGCCGCTGCACTCGTGGCAGGGGTGCGGGATCGTCGAGCCGGTGCCGGCGCAGCGCGGGCACGGCCGGCTGGTCATGACCTGCCCCAGGAACGATCGCTGCACCTGCTGCACCTCGCCGGCGCCGCGGCAGGTGCCGCAGGTCTCGACATGCGTGCCCGGTGCGGTGCCCGCACCGGTGCAGGTGCCGCAGACCACGGCGGTGTCCAGGGTCAGCTCGCGCTCGACCCCGAACGCCGCCTCGCTGAGATCCACCTCGATACGCAGGAGCGCGTCAGCGCCCTGGCGCATGCGGCTGCGCGGGCCGCGACCGCCGCCGGTTCCGCCGAAGAACGCGTCCATGATGTCGCCGAGGCCGCCGAAGCCCTGCGCGAACGGGTTGCCGCTGCTGCCGGGGCCGCTGCTGAGCGGGTCGCCACCGAGGTCGACGATCTGCCGCTTCTGCGGGTCCGACAGCACCTCGTAGGCGGAGGTGACGAGCTTGAACCGCTCCTGCGCCTCCGGGTCGGGGTTGACGTCGGGATGCAGCTGCCGCGCGAGCTTGCGGTAGGCCTTTTTGATCTCGTCGTCCGCGGCATCCTTGGCCACGCCGAGGACGCCGTAGTAATCCGTCGCCACGCTGTCAGCAACCACCGTTCTGTGTGGGGGTCATGGGCCGGCGAGCAGGTCGCCGACGTAGCGGGCGACCGCCCGGACCTGGCCGATCGCACCGGGATAGTCCATGCGGGTCGGTCCGACCACGCCGAGGCCGGCGTACGCGCCCTGGTCCGGTCCGTAGCCGACGGTGACGACGGAGGTGGACCGCAGCCCCTCGACGGCGTTCTCCTCCCCGATCTTGACGTGCACCATCGTCGGGTCGTTGACCTCGCCGATCAGCTTGAGCAGGACGACCTGCTCCTCCAGCGACTCCAGCACCGGCTGCAGGGTGCGCGGAAAGTCCAGCGGGGAGCGGGTCAGGTTGTGCGTGCCGGCGATGGCGACACGCTCCTCGGGCCGCTCGACCAGCGTCTCCAGCACGACCGTCATGACGCTGGTCAGCACCGGGCGCAGGCCCGGCGGCGCGGCGTCGGGCAGGTCGGACAGCGCGGCCGGGGCGTCGACGAGGCGGGCGCCGTGCAGCCGCTGGCCGAACGCCTGGCGCAGCTGGCCGACCTCCTCGCCGGACAGCTCGGCGGGCAGCTCCAGCACCCGCTGCTCGACCCGGCCGGTGTCGGTGATGAGCACGAGCAGCAGCCGGCTCGGCTCCAGGTGGACGATCTCCAGGTGGCGCACGGAGCTGCGGGACAGGCTGGGGTACTGCACGACCGCCACCTGGCGGGTCAGCTGGGCGAGCAGCTTGACGGTGCGGCGGACCACGTCGTCGAGGTCGACCGCGCCCTCGAGGAAGGTCTGAATGGCCCGGCGCTCCGCCGACGACAGCGGCTTGACGCTGGACAGCCGGTCGACGAACAGCCGGTAGCCGCGGTCGGTGGGGATCCGCCCCGCACTGGTGTGCGGGTGCGTGATGTAGCCCTCCTCCTCCAGCGCCGCCATGTCGTTGCGGACCGTGGCCGGGCTGACCCCGAGCTGATGGCGCTCGGCCAGGGCCTTGGAGCCGACCGGCTCGTTGGTCGACACGAAGTCCGCGACGATGGCGCGCAGGACCTCGAGCTTGCGGTCGTCGAGCACGAGCACCTCCCGGGCCGTCTGCTGGCACTCCCGTCGCGGGAGTGCCAAGCATACGCGGCGGGGACTCGTCCGGCCGTCCCGTGCGGCTGCGGCGGTCCGGGCGGTCAGGTCCAGCCGTGGTCGCGGCGCAGCCGGCCGGCCACCCGCTCGAAACGGGTCCGGTCAAGGACCGCGCCCTCCCGCCGGATGCCGTCCTCGTCGACCTCGAGAACCCGGTCGAGCCGCACCCAGCTGGGCCGGGCCTCGCGGTCCCAGGCGCCCGGGCCGAGCGCCAGCCAGCCGCGCTGGCCCTCGCGCTCGCTCTGGCTGGACAGCATGAGGCCGAGCACCGTCCGACCGCGCCGGCCGACCACCAGCACCGGGCGGTCCTTGCCCCGCGACGGGTCGTCCTCATAGGCCACCCAGGTCCACACCACCTCGCCCGGGTCGGCCCGCCCGTCGAGGTCCGGCGCGTACGCCAGGTGCCGGCCGGGTGGAGCCGCCGGTCGGTGAGCGGGGCGCTTCGCGGGTGCCGGTGAGAGCGAGCGCAGGAGTGCTGTCGCGAGCTGCTTCCAGGCCATCCCCGGACGCTACCGGGCGGTGCCCCCGGACCCGGCCGAGGGAAATCGCCGTCCCGGGGCGGGACCGTGCAACGGATCGCCGGTGCGGCGCGGCATGGTGCCGTGGACGCTGCCTGGCCGGCTCCTTACCGTCAGGGCATGGCGAGCAGCGCCGACCACATCGCGACCGTCGACCGGTTCGCGGCGCACAACTACGCCCCGCTCCCGATCGTGGCCCACAGCGCGGTGGGCGCGTGGATCACCGACGTGGAGGGCCGGCGCTACCTCGACCTGCTGTCGGCGTACTCCGCGCTCAACTTCGGCCACAGCCACCCGCACCTGCTCGCGGCCGCCCACGCGCAGCTCGACCGGCTCACACTGGTCAGCCGGGCCTTCCACCACGACCGGATGGGGCGGTTCTGCGCGCGGCTCGCGCAGTTGTGCGGCAAGGAGCTGGTGCTGCCGATGAACACCGGCGCCGAGGCGGTGGAGACCGCCATCAAGGTCGCCCGCCGGTGGGGCTACACCGTCAAGGGCGTCGCCCCGGGCCGGGCCGTCATCACCGTCATGGCCGGCAACTTCCACGGCCGGACCACCACGATCGTGGGGTTCTCCGACGACCCGCAGGCCCGGGCGGGGTTCGGCCCGTTCACCCCCGGCTTCCGGCGGGTGGCCTACGCCGACGTCGCGGCTCTCGCCGCCGGCCTCGACGAGGACTCGGTCGCCGTCCTGCTCGAACCCGTGCAGGGCGAGGCGGGCGTCGTGATCCCGCCGCCCGGCTACCTGGCCGCCGTACGCCGGCTGTGCGACGAGCGCGGCGTGCTGCTCATCGCCGACGAGATCCAGAGCGGGCTGGGGCGTACGGGGCGGACCTTCGCGTGCGAGCACGAGGGGGTGGTCCCGGACGTGTACCTGCTGGGCAAGGCGCTCGGCGGTGCGATCCTGCCGCTGTCGGCGGTGGTCGCCGACCGGGCCGTCCTCGGGGTCCTGGAGCCGGGCAGCCACGGCAGCACCTTCGGTGGCAACGCCCTGGCGTGCGCGGTGGGGGACGCGGTCCTCGACCTGCTGGAGTCGGGGGAGCCGCAGGCCGCGGCCGCCGCGCTCGGCGCCCGTTGGCGGCCGCAGCTCGCGTCCCTGCCGGGCGTGACCGCGGTGCGCAGCATCGGGCTGTGGGCAGGCATCGACGTCGACCCGGCGTACGGCACGGCTCGCGAGGTGTGCCTGGACCTGATGGCGCGGGGCGTGCTGGCCAAGGACACCCACGGCGCGACCGTACGGCTGGCGCCGCCGCTGGTCATCGAGCCGGCCGACCTCGACGGGGCGCTGGGGCGGCTGGCAGAGGTGTTGGCGGCCCGGGCGCCGGGCTGATGCCGGGAACCCGGGCCGGCCTCGATCGTTGCCAGGAGCTACGCGCCGCGGGCATCGGCCCTCCGACGCTCCGCGGTCACCGTCGCCGTCCTGGCTGGCCGCGCAAGGCGCTTGCGCGCTGCTCGGCAGGAGGCCGACACCTTCTGGACTGCCATGAGCGAGATCAACGCCAGACTGCTCGCGGCAAGGGCAACGGCCCAGGTCGCACCGGCGGCACGCAGGATGCTGACGGATGTCACCGCGAGAGGGAGTGCGCGGGAAGGGGACCGACGAGCACGTGCCGGGGGGACCCGCGCAGCTCACCGCGTCGTTCGTGCGTGCGGAACCGGGCTGCGCACAGCAGGCACGGCTCTGCCGGCAGGCAAGGGGCAGGCCTGCCGGCAGAGGGTCCGTGCGGCTGCGCCGGGTGACGGTGGTGATGGTGGTGGCGTTCTGATCGCAGTAGGCGACCGGGCCACTGGCGGCCGTGGGCCTGCTCGGAAACGCAACAGATCTGGGCGGCGACGGTGATCGGGACGCTCACGCTGGTGTTGGTGAGGTCCACCAGGTCGACGACGGTCACGTCGACCACGCCCCCGGTGATGACAGGGGCAGCAGTCGCCGGGGTGGCCAGGGCCGCGCCGGTGACGCTGAGGATCGCTGCGCTCGAGAGGGCTGCGGCAGTGCGGTGCGGCGGATCTTCATGGATGACTTCTTCGTCAGGCCCAGCTCTGGGCGGCTGTGCCTGTGACGACGCCGCACGCTCGCCGGCATGACGCGGCAGCCGTCCTGGATCCTGCATGCGGGCGCCGCGGCACCGCCCGCGGAGGGTCGGCGGGCGGGGCCGTGCGCGGGCCGGTTGCCTGACTTGCCGGGCCTGTGGTGCGTCCGAGCCACCGCTCACCGGCCCAGCACCTGCGGCAGATCCGGGTTCGTTCCCCGGCACGTCTGGCTTCCGGCAGGGCAGACGTGGCCGCGGAAAGCCCGCGAAGTCGGACCACGCACGACGTCGTCGGTGGCCGGAGGCCCCCAGGGCCGCTCCATGACGAGACCGCGGCGGTGGCCCGAGCGGCTGACGGTCTGTCAGGGTTGACCGTCGAGGAAGGCCCTGCTGGTCATGTCGTACGGGGCGAGCACCTCGAGGAGGAACTCCGAGGCGCTCGTCGCCACGTGCGTGACCTCGCCGCCCGGCGTGTCCTGCAGGATCGTCAGGAACACCTCGTGGTGCAGCTGCGCGAGCACGAGCAGCCCCACGCCCTCGCGGACAGCGGCCCGCCCGATCTCGTAGCCGAGGTGCAGAGCTGCTTCTTCCCGGCGCGGCAGGTAGCGGAGCAGCGCCGCCCGGTAGTCGCGCCGGATGTCCTGCAGCGCGCTCACGTGCGGCTTTCGCTGTTCGCGGTCAGGACGCCCGACGGCACTCCGCTGTTGAGGTACTCCAGTCCCTCCTCGAGGTCGAGAGCGGTGTGCACCTGCCCCACGCTCATCCCGAGCATGACCATCGCCAGCGCGACGTCCGGCTGGATCCCGACGATGACGGTCATGGCGCCGCGCAGGCGGGCCATCTCCGCGATGTTGCTCAGCGTGCGGGAGCCGAACGAATCCAGGACGTCCAGCGCCGCCACGTCGATGACGACGCCACGGGAGCGGTGCTGGCCGATCTTCTCGATCAGATCCTTCTGGAAGCGGAGCATCTGGGTGTCGTCCAGTGCGGTGTGGATGGAGGCGATCAGGTAGGCCCCCTGCCGCAGGATGGAGACCAGTGC